>JAFUWR010000235.1 GCA_017471125.1 Clostridia bacterium
CTCGATCAGGCAGGGCCCCTCCAGCACCGCGGCACGGTCCACGACCGCGCCGGGACGGAGTACCGCCCGACCGCCGAGGCCGGTCAGCCCGTCCAGGTCGACGCGGCCCTCCATCGCGTCGGCGTGGGCCGACAGGTAGGCCCGGGCGTCGCCCACGTCGCACCAGTACCCGTCGGTCACGTAGCCGTACACCGGCAGGCCGTCCTTCACCAGCTTCGGAAACAGCTCGTGGCCGAAGTCGTAGGGCCTGCCCACGGGGATGTGCTTCAACACCTCCGGCTCGAGGATATAGATACCGGTGTTGATGGTGTCGGACAGCACCTCGGACCAGTCGGGCTTTTCGTGGAAGCTGCGCACGCGCCCCTCGGCGTCCACGTCCACCACGCCGTAGTCCACGGGGTCGTCGGCCCGCTTGAGCACCAGCGTCGCCAGTGCCCCGCGCGCCCTGTGGAAGGCCGCAGCCCTGCCGATGTCCAGGTCCGTCAGCCCGTCGCCGGACAGCACCACGAAGGTCTCGTCCAAGAACGCCCCGGCCAGCTTCACCCCGCCCGCGGTGCCCATCGGCGCGCGCTCCACGAAGTAGCGGAGGCTGACGCCCATGTCGCCGCCGTCCGCAAAGCGCTCGGTGACGGCGTCGGGCATGTAGCCCAGCGTGACGCCGATGTCCGTGATGCCGTGGCGCTTCAACAGCCCGATGGCGTAGCCCATCAGCGGCCTGCCCATCAACTCGATCATCGGCTTGGGCTGGTCGCAGGTCAGCGGCCTCAGCCGCGTGCCCTCGCCGCCCGCCATGATGATCCCCTTCATCCATCCTCACGACCTTTCGCAAGAGTGATTTGACCCATAGTGTGGGCGGTCGCGGGGCAATTCATACGCGGGACACGTTGGATTACATCAAATCAACACAGAAAAAGACAAGAAATAGACATAATAGTCTTGATTTTGACATAATATTGTAATATAATAGTCCCGTTGTCACATATGGAGGTATCTGAATGAAGATGAACAGACGCATACTGGCGCTGGTGATCGCCTGCTTCCTGGGCCTGACGGCGCTTGCGGAGAGCTATACGGTGTACGTCAACAAGGACGACGCGAAGGTGTACGACATCAGCGGCGAGGTGATCGGCCGGCTGTCCGTCAACACGAAGCTCAAGCTGACGGGCATGAAGGGCGACATCTGCCGGGTGGAGAAGGGCGGCAATACCGCCTACATGATGAAGGGCGACCTGTCGAAAAAGGAGATCTGCCTGGAGAACTGCGACGACGCGGAGAAGGTCGAGACGATCTCCGAGACCGTCTACGTCGGCAAGGACGGCGCGAAGGTCTACGATTCAAAGGGCAAAAAGCTGGGTACGCTGGCCGTGAACACCAAGCTCACGCTCACCGGCGTGAAGGACGACATCTGCCGGGTGAAGAAGGACGGCAAGACCGCCTATATGAGGAAATCCGACCTGTCCGACGACAGGGTGGAGGTCAGGACCGCCGAGATCGGCGCGTCCTCGGGGTCGAGCGCGTCATCCGTCAAGGTCATGGACTGGTTCTCCAGCGACATCCAGAAGATCTTTTCAAAGGGCACCACGGCTACCATCACCGACGTGGAGACGGGCCTGAGCTGGCGCGAGCAGCGTCGGGGCGGGTCCAGCCACGCGGACGTGCAGCCCGTGTCCGCCGAGGACACCGCTACGCTGAAAAAGGTCTACGGCGGCAAGTGGAGCTGGGATCGGCGGGCCATCATCGTCACCATCGACGGCGTCCACTACGCCGCGTCCATGAACGGCATGCCCCACGGCAGCGGGGCCATTTCCTCCAATAACTTCGACGGCCACCACTGCATCCACTTCCTCAACAGCCGCACCCACGGCACCGACCGCGTGTGCCCGCTGCACCAGGCCGCGATCCAGAAGGCGGCGAAAGCCAAAATATGAAAAAAACGAAGCCGGGGCGCGTCCCCGGCTTCATCATTGTCATTTGAGCTTGTCGATGATATAGTCGCACACGGCGTCGGTGGCGCGGCCGGTCTCATGGATGCCGTACCATTCCCGCAGGGTGCGGCAGTTCTCCCGCGCGGCGTCGGCGTCGGTGGTCGTGATGAGGCGCTCCAGCTCGTCCTGGTCGTGGGCGATCATGAGCGGCGTGTCGTGGGGGTCGTAGTAGCAGTCCCGGGTGGACAGGTAGTGGTCGTAGTCGGCCATGTACATGAACACGGGCTTGTCCATCACGCAGTAGTCGGCGGCGCAGGAGGAGTAGTCGGTGAGCAGCATGTCGGCGGCCAGCAGCAGCTCGGACATGTCGTCGTAGGCGGTCATGTCCACGAGCCGCCCCTGCAGGGCCTCGATGTCGATGCCCTCGGACAGGTAGTGGGCCCGGTACAGGCACAGCCACTTCTCCCCGCCGCGCTCGAGGCAGTCGAGGATCCGGGCCAGATTCATCTGGGAGTCCTTCTGGATGACCGCGGTGTCCTCCCGGTAGGTGGGCGCGTACAGCAGCAGCTTCACGCCCTCGGGCACGCCGAGCTTCGCCCGCACGCGCCGCACGTCGGCGGGGTCGTTCTTCACCAGGATGTCGTTGCGCGGCGCGCCCTCGTTGATGTACTCGCCCTTGTAGCGGAAGGCCGTGCGGTACATCCTCATGCCGAAGTCGGAGCCGGTGACCACCCGGCTGCACTCCTCCTCGAGGCGATAGGGGAGCTCGTCAGTGGCGTCGTAGGCGATCTTCTTGATGGGCCGGTCGCCGTGCCAGGTCTGCACGTAGAACTGTTTATCTTTCGGGAAGCCGCGCAGCTCCACGTCCTTGGTGAAGTTGTCCACCCACACCCGGGCGGTGGCCAGCTCGATCCAGGACTTGCGCGAATCGCGGTTGACGCAGCGCACGTAATCCGGCACCTTCGCCTTCTGCTCGAAAAAGGCGTTGCCCTTGAACAGCCAGACGATCTCCGTCTCGGGACGGCGCTCATGCAGGCGCTCGGAGATGGCCCGAGGGTTGTCCGAATAGCCGCGGCCCCGGAAGCTCATGAACACCACCTTGTTGCGGTCGATGCCCTTCATGGCGCGAGCGGCCAGCACGATGGCGCGATATTCCAGGCTGCCTGCAAATAGACGGGGCAATTTCATGTGATCCTCCCATGATGAAAGGGCGGGCTTTCAGCCCGCCCGTGTATTTTTATTCTACCCCCAACAGCTTCTTCTGCTGCTCCGGCGTCAGCACGCCGTCGGCGGGGTATCCCGCGGCGGTCTGCCAGGCCGCGGCGCTCTTGGCGGTGCCGGTGCCGTAGACGCCGTCGGGCGCGCTCAGCAGGAAGCCCTTCTCGGCCAGCGCGGCCTGCACCTCGTAGGCGGCGTAGTCGTAGGTGGTGGCCTTGAGGGTCTTGTAGTCCTTGGTGTAGGGCTCGAGCTGTATGACCGTCCGGGTCATGGGATCGTCGGTCAGCAGCTCCTCGTCGTTGGCCTCGTAGCCGAACATCTCGTTGTAGGTGATGAGCTGGTAGCCCTGGGTGGCGGCGTAGGGGATGAACTCCCGCAGCTTCGTCAGGTCCAGGTCGGTGCAGTGGAACAGGTACACCGCGCCGGGGGCCAGCGACTTCTTGATCTTGTCGATGTCCATCGCGCCGGACACGGACCAGTGGGCGATGCCGTAGTACCCGAGCTGCCGGATGTAGGAGTGGGTGCGCAGGTCGTTGCGGTCGTCGCCACCGCGGGGGCGCAGGAAGTGGGTGTGGTAGTTGACGCCCAGCACCAGGTCCACCGCACGGTCCTGGTCGAAGATGTGGGTGGCCAGCTCCTCCGCGGACAGGTTGTACAGCCCGTCGTGGCTCCAGGTGTGGTTCTCGATCTCGTGGCCGTTGGCGTGGGCGGCCTTGATGACCTCCTGGAGCGCCTGCCGCTTGAGCAGGTTGCCGATGGGGAAGATGGTCAGGTGGCCGTTGGCAGCCTCCGCGAGGCTGACGATCTCCTTCAGGTTCTCGGTCTGGAAGCAGTCGTCCACGGTGATGGCGATGACCTTGTCGTCGCGGCCCGCGCTGCGGAACACGGGCAGGTAGCCCTCGCCCTGGGGTTCGGGCGCGTACCTGCCGGCCTTCCAGGAATCGCCGGTGGGCGTCATGGAGAAGCCGGTGACGGCCGCGGGCGCGGCCTGGGCGGTCTCGCCGTCGTCGGACGATGCTTCCGCCGCGTCCACGGGCGCGGTCTCCACGGCCTGCGCCACGGTGGCCGAGGCCGGCTCCGC
>JAFUWR010000023.1 GCA_017471125.1 Clostridia bacterium
GCGATCTCGTCGCCCGAGCGCGCGTCTCCCCGCCTGGACCCGTCGGTCCAGCGCCCGGCCAGCCGCCGCCCGCCCCAGTATCGCGCGGTGTTCTCCGTCAAGATCATCAGCGCGTCCGTCACGTAGGCCCGGTACCGCCGTTCATCCGCCTCGGCCCGCAAGACCTCCGCGCAGCAGTCGATCACGTGCCCCTTCCCGCAAACGTCCAGCAGCTCAAGCCCTACCGACCGGCACCCCCGCAGGTACGCTCCCGGTCCAGCCGCGCCAATGAGATAAAAAAATCGAATACCGCCGGTTCCGCGGCGATCTCCCCCGCCGCCGCAAGCAGCTCGGCCATGCTGTGGGCCTCCGCCTCCTCCGGCTCGAGGAAGCACATCAGCCCCAGCAGCCGCGCCGTCTCCTCTGGGCAGTCCGCCAGCGCCGCGTCCAGCACGCGCCCCAGGCCCTCCAGCGCCTTCTCGCGCCGCGCCTCCCCGGTCAGGCCGCGCAGCCCCTGCATCATCTCCGCCGCCCCGGTGCGCTCCAGCCATTCCGCCGCCGCGCCGCGGATGCGCAGGGTCTGGGCCAGGAACTCCCGCGGCGAGCAATTCCCCAAATGCTTCATGCCGCCACCCCCGGCCGCACGTAGATCTCGAAGGGGACCTCGTCGGGATGGTCCAGGTCGTAGTGCCCGTGGAACTGGTAGTCGAACTCGCCCTTGCCGTCCTTGTTGGTCTTCCACTTGAACCCCGTCGCGTTGAGCGCGTTGCGCAGGTGGACGGCGATGAACCCCGTGCCGTTCCCGCCGGCGTTGGAGTAATCCCCGATGACCCACACGTCCGCGAAGTCCGCCACCGTCAGCGCGTGGGACGGCACGATGTGCGTCTCGTCCCCGGCGGCGACGGCCCCCGCCGCGTTCAGCCGCTTCGCCAGCGCGGCGGTCATGGTGCGGAAGGAGCCGGAGACCACCGGGTCGAACCGCGCCACGCGCTTGAGCTGCATGGTGTTGGCGGGCACGTTGTCGATGTCCGCCCCGAAGTCCTCGTAGGTCGGCTTCGGGTCAAAGGAGATGCCGCTGTTGGTGGCCCCCAGGATGCGCCCGATCTCGCCGGTGGACGGCGTGAAGTCGTCCACGATGATCCCCGCGTTCATCTGCACCGACTCGGCCAGATCCGCCGGGAACTGGGTATACAAACCGTTCATTGTCTCACCTCAATCCGTATTTGCCGCGATCCGCATGCTCAGGTACGCGCACTTGAGATCGCCGTCGCCCTGCACGGGCATGAACTGTATGAATCCTTCGGCCTTATAGAGCCACACCGCGCCGCCGCCCTGTGCCTCCAGGCGGCAGCCGGGGCCGATGGCCGCGCCGATGGCGTCCAGCGTCCCGGCGATGTCCCCGTAGCCCCGGGCGCGATACCACACCCGCGCGTAGCACCCCGCCGTCTCCAGCGGCTCCGGCACCACCATCTGGTAGGTGATGTAGGGCAGCGCCGCCCCGTCCGGGGCGCAGCCCTCGGCGTAGGCGTCCAGGAACCCGTTGAAGAACCCGTGGAGCGCCCGCAGCACCCGCGTCGCCCGCGCCTGCTCGCTCATTCCGGCAGCACCCACCTCTCCGCGGTGACGTGCCGCAGCCCCAGCCCCGCCGAGGTCGGCGTCGCGTCGTCTATTCCCTCGGAGGTCACCCGGAACACCGCCCCGTCCGTCAGCCGCCGGAACACGTCGTGGAACCCCAGCGCCACCTGCCGCCCGGTCAGCACGCTGTACACGTCGTTGGCGCAGTCCCCGTCGGCCCGACGCCCGGGTACTGAGCGCTCCAGCGCCAGCGCCGCCTCGAAGTAGTCCCCGATGATCCACCTCGACCGCGTGCCGCCCATGCCGTCGGACAGGTCCCCGTCCCGCTCAACGAGCCGCACGCACGCCGCCATGGCCTCCCGTACCAAACTCAAAGCCCTCGCCTCCCCTCACGCCAGCCGCCGGTACACGTCCAGCCGCCGCTTGAACACCCGCTGCCACGCCGCCCCGTCGGGCGCGTCCCCGCCGACCCGGGAATAGCTGTACCCGCCGAAGCTCTCGGACCGATAGGGCCCCGCCGCCGCCGCGCCGTATTTGGCGTCCCAGGCGGCGATCTCGTCGGCCAGCGCCACGAAGCCCGCGGGCGCGCGCATGGGCCATATCTCGCCCTCGAACGCCTCGTCCCTGAGCCCCTCGGCGGGATAGACGTACACCCCGTCGTTCAGGGCGCTGCCCAGTATCCGGAAGCACTGACCTTCCGTCAAAAAGTCCAGCTCAAGCGCCCCGTCCGACACGACGAACCGCCCCTCCCGGACGTCGCCGGGCCGCGTGAACCAATTGTGGATGTGCCCGCAGATCGCGTCGAGCATCCCATCACCCCTTTCATCCGGGGCCGCGGTCGCGCGCGGCCCCGCGCGTCGCTCAGATGAGGCCGCCGTCGTTGTCGCTGCCGCCGCCGGACGCGCCCGCGATCTCGCCGGTCACCACGCCGTCGATGTACTCCACCAGGAACTGCACGCCGCTCATCACCAGCGTCTCGATCTGGGCGCGGTCGTCGGTCTGGGCGGTGTGCATGCCCACGAAGCCGGTCTCGTCCACGGTCAGGTCGAAGGCGCGGGCCACGTCGCCGTCCAAGGTCAGGTAGTACAGGATCAGGTTGTCCTTGGCCGTGGCGTACACGGTACCCTGGGGCACGTAGCTGGACATGACCACGGTGCCCAGGCCCAGGAAGTCGGTGATGTAATTGAGGCCGAACGCCGTCTGCACGGTGACGCTGGCGGTGGCCATGTACTCCGCCACGGTCAACGGGTTGATGAAGAACACCGGGTCCACCGCGTCGTCCTCGAACAGCACCTGGAGGCTGCCCCACAGCTTGGCCAGCACCGCCTGCAAGGTCTCGCCCTGCACCGGCTCGCTGCCGATGGCGGTCAGGAAGTTGAAGAAGTCGGCGCGGATGCCCTTCTGGATGTCGTTGAGCATCCGGGCGTCGGTCTCGCGCATGGCCTCGTCGTAGCCGGACTTCTTGATGGCCTCGGCGGTGACGGCCTTGCGCCACTTCTTCAGCCCGATCTCGCCCACCGGCTCCTTGCGGCGGACGTACTGGCTCAGCGGGATCACGTCGCCCTCGTCCACCATGCCGTCCTCGAGATAACCCACCGTCTTGTAGGCGTACATGGTGGTGCCCTCCATCATCGGGATCTTCCGGGTCACGCCCAGCGCCTCCATCAGCTTCTTGAGGCTCGTCCCCGCGAACTGCTCCACGAAGTCCACCTCGCGCACCTTCTTCATGTTGGCCGCCGTGATCACGCCGTCCTCCGCCGCGAACAACTGCAAATTGAGCTCAAAATTACTCATTTCTCGATCTCCTTTCACCCTAAAACCCAAACAACTCATGATTCTCCGCGATGGCCCTCTGCCGCTCGACGGCGTCCCGCATCGCCAGGATCTCCGCCTTGGTCCTGACCGGCCTGCCGCCCACGGGCGGGCGCTCCACCGCCGCGCCGCGCGTCTCCTGGGTGACGATGAAGTCCCCCCAATCCCTGCGGATGGCCTCGGCCAGTGCCGCGGCGTCCTCGAGCTGCCCGTCCTCCGTCAGCCGAAGGTCGTCCAGCGGCGTCGCCCGCAGGATGGCCGCGTAGCGCCGGGGGTCCACGCGCTCCCCCTCCAGCAGCTTCACATAGGCCGCCCGCAGCTTGCGCGCCAGCTCCCGGCCCTCGACCTCGGCCTTGTAGGCGTCGAACTCGCGCTTCAGCGCCTCGTACTTCGCCTGCCAGTCCCCGTCCGCGACGACCGCGTCCGCCCTGACCTCCATCTGCTCCTGTTCCATGCTTCTCTCCTTTCTATAAAAACGGCCTCGCGCCGTCCTTATCCGTCGTCCCGGAAGCACCGCTCCACGATCTCCCGGTACTCGTCCCGATGCGCCTCCAGCGCGGGCCGCAAGAACGGCGTCGCCGCCTGCGGCGTGCCCACCCCGAACGCGCCGTCCGCGCCCCGGTAGATCCACCATGCGGCGTCCCCCTTGCTGCCCCGCCTGACGCGGTTCTCCATCCACTCGGGCGGCGGCGCGTAGTGCCTGCCGGTGCCCAGCTCCGCGTAGGCGGCGATGTCCATGTCCGACCCCACCGCCACGGTGTCCCCGTCCACCTCATACCGCACGCTCTCCCGCAGCGCGTCGCCCCACTTTTGAAACGTGGCCTCCGCGCCCTTCGCGTGCCCGGCCCACGCCGCGCCCACCGCCCGGAGCGCCCGCGCCCCGACCCCGGCCAGCGCCTCCCGTGCCAGATCGAACCCCCCTACAATGATGACCTCCGCCATGCCTCACCCCTTCCGGGCGGCCAGCCGCTCCAGGATACCGGCCCGCATGTCCACGGTCACGTTGGGCAGCAGCTCCAGCACCGTCTCCCGGTCCAGCACGTTCGCCTCCAGCATCACGGCCTCGATGGTCTCCCGCAGGTTGCTCACCCGATTGCGCTTGAACAGCGGCGTGTCCTCGATGCCCATCAGCGCCAGCACCCGCTGCACCGCCTCGATCACCTGGATCTCGAACTGGTCGGCCTCCTCGTCCAGCGGCTGGTAGGCCGCGTCGATGTGGTCGTTGGTGGACCCCGCGGAGATGGCATGCACGTCCAGCCCGCCGAAGTCCTCGTAGATGCTCGCCCGTATGCCGTCGAGGTACGCCTGCCGCCCCTCATAGGGCACGTCCTGCACGTAGGGCGACAGCGACGACCGCGCCGTCCCGTCAAAGGCCTGCCCGTCCACCTTCGCCACGTGATGCAGCCGCAGGTTGTCCAGGAACTCCCGCAAATCGGCCTCGGTCATGCCGCCGCAGTTCTCGATCAGCCAGTAGATCTGGGCGCAGTCGGTCAAATCGTTGGCAAACCCGGACTGGATCAAATCGAAGCTGTCGATCTTCTCCTTCATGCCGATGAGCGTGGACTGCCTGCGCCGACTCCCCCACATGGGCACGATGGGCAGCGCGCCGTAGCCGTCCGCGCCGACCACCTCCTCGCCCCCGGCCCGGGAGCGGTTCACCCGCCGCAGGTAGGGCTGCTCCGCCTCGGCCAGCGCCAGCGCGCCGTCCTCCCCGGAGCGATACACCGCGTACCCGTCCTCGGTGTACAGCACCGCGGTCATGGGCTTGTCCGGCGACAGCCGCCAGAACCGTATCCCCGCCCGCAGCGCGCCGGTCTCCTCGTCCCACAGCGGCGCGAACTCCGTCACCGGGAACACGTACAGCCGGTCGGCGTTCCAGAACCCGAAGGCCACCCCGTGGATCAGCGCCCGATAGGCCCAGTCGAACAGGTCGATGTCGAACTTCGACCCCAGCCGCGCCTTGGTGTCCCCGCCCCGGTTCGCGAAGCTCACCCCGTTCCCCAGCAGGTACGCGCACCGCTGGGTGTTCAGCCGGTTGAAGAAATTCGACGCCAGCCGGTTGTTGGCCGCGGTGATGTCCGCCATGGGATTGCGGGCCCGCTCCTGGATCAGCCGCACGTAGTTGTTGATGGTCACGTTCCGCTGCCGGTCGTACAGGTCCGCCTCCACCGCCGTGCGATAGACCTCGCTCGCCCTGTGGTGCCGCACCGCCCGGCCGATGGATCCCGCCCGATCCTCCGCCCGCAGAAAATCCTGATACGTCAACATGTTCTCACCCCCTCCTTCGATCAAAATACCTGCACACGCACGCCGCCGAATCCGCCGCGTCGTCGTGCTCGGCGTCCTCGGAATACCCCATGATCTGCCCGATGTACTCCCGGTCGGTCCCCCGGACCCATTCGATGTCCCGCCACCACTTCCGCAGGTACACGGCGATCTTGGTGTGCTTGTTCTCCTTCTCCCAATAGGACCCCGCCCGCGCCCCGCGCCGCGCGATCTCCTTGGCCAGGTACCCCTTGTCGCCATTGGACTCCACGTACACCGGCCCACACATCAATCGCTGACACTCCATCAGCGCCGCGTCCAGCACGTCGTCCACGTGCCCGCGCCACAGTCGCCCGTAGAGGTACAGCTTGTCTCCCCGCCGCTGCCCGCAGGTCAGGGCCGTGTAGTCCGACCCGCCGTAGGCCGCGTCGATGTGGGCGACCCCGTCGCGCAGCATCCCCGCGTCCTCCACATACACCGGCGGCGTCGTGAACAGCGCGTCCTCGGAGGCGATGTGCCGAAGCTCATAGTTCGCCGCGAACAGCGCCGGCGGCATGCTCTGCCGAAGCGCCTCCAGCGCGTCGGGCGCGATCAGCCCGGTCCGGTAGCAGTCCCATTTCTCCGCGGGCGGCATGCAGGTGAATGCGTCCTCCGCGTGCCAGGGCGTCCCGGTGTTCACGATCCGCCCGCCCCGGTTGCGCACGCTCCTGAGCTCATGATAAAAGTCCTTCACCCGCTCGCGCTCCACCCGGCTCCTGCGGTCCTGCAAGTTCACGATGTCGTCTGTGAAGATGCGGTCGGCGTGCTTGCCGGTGATGCTTGACTGCGTGCCGATGCCCAGGAGCTGCGCCGCCCCGCTGACCCCGCGGTAGGCGCTGGTGGTGACCGCCGTCGCCGTGGCCTCCACCCGCAGGTCCTCCCCGGTCAGCGCCCGATACAGCCGCGCCGACACCGGATGCCGCAGGTTCCGGGCCACCTGCTTCACCACCTCCTTCACGTCCTCGTCGGTCTTTCGGATGAACATGGCGTTCTCCCCGCCCCGCAGCATCATCTGGATGGCCAGCGCCACCCCCACCGCCGTGGTCTTGTACGACCCCCGGTGCGCCTGCAGCGTCATGTCCTCCCGCCCCAGCAGCATCTCCCGGATCCACCCGTTGTGCAGCCCGCCCAGCTTCGTGAACCCCAGCATCTGCCCGTACTCCGCCGGCCGCTCGGTCAAGAACCGATACGCCAGCTCCTGCCTCTCAGTCATGACGCCTCATCGCCCGTCCTGCCTTCCCCTTTAGGGGAAGGTGGCGCGGCGTCAGCCGCGACGGATGAGGTCATGCCTTCCCCTTTGGGGAAGGTGCCCCCGAAGGGGGCGGATGAGGTCCCCGTGACTCCCATTCTTTTCCTCACCTCATCCATGACCGCATCCCCGTCGTCCTCGTCGGCGAACCTGCGGCCCTGGAAATCGTTTTCCAGCACGAACCGCGCCCCGGCGCTGGCCTCCTTGTCGAACAGCTGCTCCTCGGCGTACTGCTCGACCCTGGACCGACCCCGCAGGATGGCCGCCTCGTACTCGGCCTTGCCCTTGTAGCCCATCATCCCGGCCCGGGACGTGAACCCCAGCGCCAGCGCCAGCCCGGTCAGCGTGGGCGGCCGCTCGCCGTTCATCACCGGCTTGCCGCGCTTGTCCAGCACCACCTTGCCGCCCTCCGTCAGCAGCTCGCCCCTGCACGCCTCGAAGTAGGCGTCGATCCTCGCCTCGATGTCCCCGACATCCTCGAACCTGGGCGGGCCCCCGCCCCGCTTTCTCGCCATCTCGCCAGACCTCCCTCCTCTCTGTTCTCGCGGATATGCAAGTTTCATCCCGAAAATTAAGTCGCGTATTCGCGAGTACAGTGTTATTATACTCGCATTTCCGCAAGTTGTCAAGCCCCTTTTTCAATTTTTCTCAAAAAAATTTGCAAATTTGCGAGTTTTCCGCTATAATGGTATCGAGGTGTTCAAGATGAATGACATCGGACTTCGCATCAAGCACAGAAGAAAAGAGCTTGGATACTCCGCGGAAAAGCTGGCGGAGCTGGTGGGCGTGTCCCCGGCCACCATCTACCGCTACGAGAAGAACGAGATCGCCAACATGGGCGCGGACAAGCTGCGCCCCATCGCCGACGCCCTCTCCACCACCCCCGCCGCGCTGATGGGCTGGGAGGACGACGACGAGGACGAGGCCTTCGAGCTGCGCGAGCAGCTTCGCCGGGACCCCGACCGCCGCCTGCTGCTGTCCCTGGCCCGCCACGGCACCGCCCAGGAGGTCCGCCAGGTGGCCGCCCTCATCGACGCCCTCCGCGCCACCAACCCCGACTTCTACGACGGCGACGACCCGGCCTGACCCCGCAAAACACGACCCCCGCGACTTTCGTCGCGGGGGTCGTCCACATATCCTTATCTTACTTCTTGAACTTGCCGATGCCCAAATACTTGTTGGTCTCGGCGGTGCCGGTCTCCCGGGTGGGCTGCATCTGCATGGCGGCGCGGATGGCGTCCATGGTCTCAGGGATGGTCACGCTCTCCTGGGGGATGTTGATGGCGTACATGATGTCGTTGCCGGACTCCACGATGGAATCCTCCCACAGGCCGATCTCGTACATGTCGCCGCGGCGGTTGCCCAGGTCGCGGGCGTACTTGAAGAAGCTGGCGTTGCCCTTGAAGCCGTCCTCCATGGAGACCACGCGGATGCGCGGATGCTTCTGGAAC
>JAFUWR010000024.1 GCA_017471125.1 Clostridia bacterium
AACGGGCCGGTAGGCCCTTGGAATGGTGCCCCCGAAGGGGGCGGATGAGGTCGTCACCCCTCGAACGCCGCATCCGGCAGCGCCTGCGCGAGCACCTCGTTCATGCGCTCCCGCTGGCCGGTGACGTAGAGGTACCCGATCAGCGCCTCCAGCGCGGTAGCGCGGTGGTATTCGCCAATGTCGGCGTTGCGGGGCGGGGTCTGCCGGGTGTTCCGGGCGCGGCGCACCACCGCGGCCTCGGCCTCGGTGAGCGCCGCCTCCACGCGATGGAGCGCCTCGGACTGGGCGTGGGCGCACACCAGCGCGATGGCGTGCCTGTGCAGGCTCCGCACCCGGCCGCCCTGGGCGACCAGGCGCTCCCGCACGTAAAGATCGTACAGCGCGTCCCCGAGGTACGCCAGCTCCAGCGAGCCGGGCAGGACGCCGTGTTCAAATTCAAATATCATCAGGCAGTAGGGTCATTCAGCAGAACTTTTCCAAATACTTCGCGTAGGCGGCGTCCCAGGCCGCGCCGTCGGTCTCGGGCATGAAGGTGCGGGTCGGGAAGGACGCCTCCACCACGCCGCGCAGCGCGGGGATGTCCTCGATCTGGCCCAGCGCCTTGGCCTGCATGAGCAGGTTGCCGATGACGGTGCCCTCGCCGGGGCCGGCCACCACGGGACGCTTGATGGCCTCGGCGGTGAACTTGTTCAAAAGGCCGTTCTTCGAGCCGCCGCCCACGATGTGCAGCACCTTGATGGGCTTCTTGAGCATGTCGGCCTCGAGGCGCTCGATGGCCCAGCGGTATTTGAGGGCCAGGCTCTCGTAGATCACGCGGCTGATCTCCCCGCGGCCCTGGGGCACCGGCTGGCCGGTGAGCTCGCAGTAGGCCTGGATGCGGTGGGGCATGTCGCCGGGGGCCATGAAGCAGGGGTCGTCCACGTCGATGATGGCCTTGAAGGCCGGCGCGCCCATGGCCATCTCCACAAGCTCCGCGAAGTCCACGGCGTCGGACCGGCGGTCCCATTCGCGCTTGCACTCCTGGATGATCCACAGGCCCATGATGTTCTTGAGCAGGCGGATGGAGCCGTCCACGCAGCCCTCGTTGGTGTAGTTGGCGGCCATGACCCCCTCCTCGCACAGGGGCTGGGGGATCTCCACGCCCAGCAGCGACCAGGTGCCGGAGGACAGGAAGGCGTAGTCCTTCTCCTTGGCGGGCACGGCCAGCGCCGCGGAGGCGGTGTCGTGGCCGCCCACGGCGATGACGGGCACCTGCCCCGCGCCGCATTCGGTGGCGATCTCGGGCAGCAGCTTGCCGCGCACGGTGCCGGGCAGCTTCACCTCGCCCAGCAGGTTCGTGGGCAGTCCAAGCTGCCTGAGCAGGTCCAGGTCCCAGTCGCGGGTGTAGGGGTTCAGCAACTCGCTGGTGGAGGCGATGGTGTACTCCACGCCCTTTTGCCCGGTCAGCAGGTAGGCCAGCAGGTCCGGCATGAACAGCAGGTCCGTGGCCTGGTCCAGGATCGGGTCGCCCTCGCACTTCATGGCGTAGAGCTGGTAGATGGTGTTGAAGGTGTTGTAGGCCGTGCCCGTGCGGGCGAACAGCTCCACGTCCGGGATGATCTCGCGGACCTTCTCCCGCATGCCGCTGGTGCGCTCGTCGCGGTAGTGCATCGGCAGGCCCAGCAGGCGGCCGTTCTTGTCCAGCATGCCGAAGTCCACGCCCCAGGTGTCGATGCCGATGGCGTCCAGCTTGACGCCCGCCCGGGCGACCTTCAAAAGCGCCTGCTTCATCTCGTAGAACAGCCTCGGCACGTCCCACACGAACCGGCCGCACAGCTGCACCGGGTCGTTGGAAAAGCGATGGATCTCCTCCAGCGTCAGCTTGCCGTCCTCGAATACGCCCAGCATGGCCCGCCCGCTGGACGCGCCGAAATCAAAACCCAACAGATTCAGTTTGGCCATTTGTCACACGCTCCTTGTCCTTCGTCGCCATGCGCCGCGGCATAGCTATCTATATTATAGTATATCATTTTCTTTGAGGGATAACAAGTACTTTTTCAGCCGCGGGAACGCCGCGCGCGGGGAACATGACAAATGTTACATGACAAAAAATGTGTGGCGGACCTGGGGCGGAAAAATGTATACGATTTATGTATATTCACCGCCCCATCCCCGGGGAAATCCACATTTTCCACATGGTTATCCACAGGTTTTGGGGGCAAAAGCCCGTGTTATCGGTGGATTTCCGAAGTTATCCACAGGCCGACTTTTTATACATCCGAATTATCCACAGACTTCGGTCTGTTACCGTCGAATTTGCTCCCGATTTGGCCGTTTATTGTGACATAATAAAAATCCCGCGAACATTTTTAAGTCATAATTGAACGATTTGACCCGCCGGAAACCCCGTGTTTACGGGCATTTCATGTCATTCGGCGGGCACATGTGTTTCATATGTATGTCGAAATATTACAGAAGTATTTCATTTACGTGCTCATAACTCATTTATACATCCATTCACCGCCGCCCCGCCGCGATGGCGCATATGGCGTTGATGAGCAGGGCGGTGACGAGGGCATAGGCGAAGCTGGGCACCTCGAACCCCTCCACGCAGGCGGCGGCGAGGTAGATGAGCGCCAGGTCGATGACCAGCCCGAACAGGCCCAGGGTGAGGCACCCCAGCGGGGAAAAGATCAGCCGCAGCACGGGCCGGAGCACCAGATGCGCCACCCCCAGCGCGGCCCCGGTCAGCAGCGCGGGGCGCAGGGCCTGGAGGTCCCAGTCCCCGGGATAGATGCCCATGAGCTCGCCCACGGTGGGCACGGCCAGCACGCAGGTCAGCAGGATCAGCACCCACGGCGCGCCGCGCCGCCTATCGTCTCGCTTCGCCATTGAAATACCCCTCGATGACATCTTGGAATCCGGCCCACGCGCCGGTCATGGGCGGGGCCGACGTGAACCGCATGGGCTCCCGCCGCACGGGATGCTCGAAGGCCAGCGCCGCCGCCCACAGGGCGATCTGCTGCCCCGGCCTGCCGCCGCCGTACCGGGCGTCGCTCCACAGCGGGAGGCCGGCGTGGGCGTGCTGGACGCGGAT
>JAFUWR010000025.1 GCA_017471125.1 Clostridia bacterium
CCGGGAAGCCCTGAGACAGGTTGATGGCGCCGCAGCGGTCGCTGAGGCGGGTCATGCGGCGGATGACGGAGTCGGTAAACGTGCCGACGCGCTCGGACAATGCTCTCATATTCCACCCTCCTCGTTCGATTCATCAATATACCACGTTACCGCGGCAGAGTCAAGTTAAGGATATTGGAAAGCGAAACCGGTCAAAATCGGTAAAAGAACCGTCAGTTTCGGTAATATCTTTTTTATCCCTCCTTTTGTTATAATTTTGTCAACGGGAAAGATCATACAAAAGGAGGTTTTCTTGTGGACGGCTTTGTGAATGCTATGAACAAGTTGAACGACATCGTGTGGAGCATGCCGCTGGTGTTTCTGTGTCTGGCGGCGGGCATATGGTTCTCCGTGCGCATGAAGTTCCCCCAGATCCGGCTGTTCAAGGACATGGTGAAGCAGCTCTCGCCCGGCTCCAAGAGCGACACCGGCATCTCGCCCTTCCAGGCATTTGCCACCACGGTGGGTTCGCGCGTGGGCATGGGCAACATCGCCGGCGTGGCCACGGCCATATTCTTCGGCGGCCCCGGCGCGGTGTTCTGGATGTGGGTGCTGGCCTTCATCGGCGCGGCGTCGGCCTTCGTTGAGTCCGCGCTGGCCCAGGCCTACAAGATCAAGACCCCGGACGGCGAGTACCTGGGCGGTCCCCAGTTCTTCATCGACCGGGCGCTGAAGTGCAAGCCCTTCGCCGTGGTGTTCGCGCTGGCCACCATCCTGGGCCCGGGCATACTGATGCCCGGCGTGCACATCAACTCCATCGCCTCCACCTTCAACATGGCCTTCGGCGCGAAGGAGATCATCGTGGGCGCGATCTTCTGCGCGGTGCTGGCGCTGGTGGTGTGCGGCGGCGTGAAGCGCATCGGCACCATCGCCGAGTACATGGCCCCCGTCATGTGCGTGATCTACGTGCTCATCGCCATCGTCATCATCGTGATGAAGATCGGCCAGGTGCCCCATGCGCTGGGCCTGATCATCTCCTCGGCCTTCGGCTTCAACGCCGTGTTCGGCGGCATCATCGGCTCCGCGCTGGCCTGGGGCGTGAAGCGCGGCGTCTATTCCAACGAGGCCGGCCAGGGCTCCGGCGCCATCGTCAGCGCCGCGGCGGACTGCTCCCACCCGGCCAAGCAGGGCCTGGTGCAGGCGCTGTCCGTGTACATCGACACGCTGGTGGTGTGCACCTCCTCGGCGCTCATCATCCTGCTGACCAACACCTTCAACACCCAGGGCGCGGACGGCGCGATGCTGGTTGAGAACGTGCCCGGCCTCCAGTACGGCATCCTGTGGGTGCAGCAGGCGCTGAACAACGCCTTTGGCGGCACCTTCGGCGGCAAGGCGCTGGCGATCATCATCATCATGTTCGTGTTCACCTCCCTGATGGGCTACTACTACGAGGCGGAATCCAACATCCGCTACATGTTCGGCGAGAAGAAGTCCCCGCTGTGGATCTTCCGCGTGGTGTTCATCCTGTCCTGCTTCACCGGCGTGCTGGTGAACGGCGACGTGGTGTGGACCATGGGCGACTCCGGCGCGGGCCTGATGGCCTGGTTCAACATCATCGCCATACTGCTGCTCTCCGGCAAGGCCATCGCCCTGCTGAAGGACTACGAGGACCAGCGGAACCTGGGCAAGGACCCCGTGTTCGACCCGAAGAAGTTCGGCATCGACGACGTGACCGGCGCCTGGTCGAAGTATCAGAAATAATAACGATAATCTTCAGATAAGAAAGGAAGTATTGACTATGTTGAAGAATACCCGCGCAACCGATCCCATCCTGGCCGGCCTGCTGGACGAGGAGCTTTCCCGCCAGGAGCACAACATCGAAATGATCGCCTCCGAGAGCACCGCCCCTCTGGCGGTGATGGAGCTGACCGGCAGCGTATTCACCAACAAAACCCTCGAGGGCTATCCGGGACGCCGCTTCCAGGCGGGCTCCCACGTGGCGGACAAGGTGGAGCAGCTGGCCTGCGAGCGCGCCTGCAAGCTGTTCGGCGCGGACCACGCCAACATCCAGTCCTACTCCGGCTCCACCGCCAATTACAGCGTGTTCGCCTCCGTGCTCCAGCCCGGCGACCGGGTGCTGAGCATGCGGCTCGACCAGGGCGGCCACCTGACCCACGGCTCTCCCGCCAACTGGGTCAGCAAGATCTACAACTTCGACTTCTACGCCATGGACCCCGAGACCGAGCTCATCGACTACGACGCCCTGGAGGAGAAGGCCAAGGCCTACCAGCCCAAGCTGATCATCGCCGGCGCGAGCTCCTATTCCCGCCTGATCGACTACGAGCGCATCGCCAAGGTCGCCAAGGAGGTCGGCGCGTACTTCATGGTGGACATGGCCCACATCGCGGGCCTGGTGGCCGCGAAGGTCATCCCCAGCCCGATCCCCTACGCCGATTTCGTGACCTCCTCCACCACCAAGACCTTCTGCAGCGCCCGCAGCGGCATGGTGTTCTGCAAGGCCGAGCACGCCAAGCTCCTGGACAAGGGCACCTTCCCGGGCGCCATCGGCTCCATCCAGCTGCACACCATGGCGGCGAAGTGCTGGTCCTTCCAGTACGCGGCCTCTGACGAGTTCCGCGCCATCATGGAGCAGGTCGTGAAGAACGCCAAGTGCCTGGCCGAGGAGCTGACGAAGTACGGCTTCCGCATCGTCTCCGGCGGCACGGACAACCACCTGCTGGTGGCCGACCTGCGCGGCAAGCACATCACCGGCAAGGACTTCCAGAACGCGCTGGATTCCGTGGGCATCACCGTCAATAAAAACATGATCCCCTTCGACCCGGAGAAGCCCGGCGTCACCAGCGGCGTGCGCATCGGTCTGACCGCCGTGTCCCAGCGCGGCCTCAAGGAGCCCGAGATCAAGCAGATCGCCGCCATCATGAACAAGGTGGCCGAGGCTCCCACCGACGCGGCCAACCTGGCCGAGTGCAAGGCCCAGGCCCAGGCGCTGATCGCCCGGTTCCCGCTGTATC
>JAFUWR010000236.1 GCA_017471125.1 Clostridia bacterium
CCTGCGCGAGTTCGCGACGATGATCAACCTGCTCAAGAAGACCGGCGAATCCAACGGCGTGGCCTACAAGCATCCCGTCGCGGCGCACCTGTCCATGGGCCAGGAGGCGGCCGCCGTGGGCGAGGCCTTCCACCTGGACGTGAACGACTTCATCTTCGGCTCCCACCGCGCCCACTCCGACATCCTGGCCAAGGGCCTGTCCGCCATCGAGAAGCTGTCCGACGAGGAGCTCATGGACATCATGAAGAACTTCCTGGACGGCAAGACCTATGAGGTCATCAAGGACGAGCCCCACGAGAGCGTGAAGGACATCGCCATCAACTTCCTGCTCTACGGCGCGATGGCCGAGATCTTCGCCCGCGAGACCGGCTTCAACCGCGGCCTCGGCGGCTCCATGCACACCTTCTTCACCCCCTTCGGCATCTATCCCAACAACGCCATCGTCGGCGGCTCCGGCACCATCGCCATGGGCGCGGCGCTGTACAAGCGCGTCAACCGCAAGCCCGGCATCGTCATCGCCAACATCGGCGACGGCTCCCTGGGCCGCGGCCCCGTGCTCGAGGCCCTGAACATGTCCGGCATGGGCCAGCTCACCCAGCTCTGGGACGACGAGATGAAGGGCGGCCTGCCGGTGATGTTCAACATCTTCAACAACCAGTACGGCATGGGCGGCCAGACCGTGGGCGAGACGATGGGCTACGACGCCCCGGCGCGCATGGGCGCGGGCTTCAACCCGAACCAGATGCTGGCCGAGCGCGTGGACGGCTTCAATCCGCTGGCCGTCATCGAGGCCTATGGCCGCAAGAAGAAGCTGCTGCTCGAGGGCAAGGGCCCCGCGCTGCTGGACGTGGTCACCTACCGCTTCGCCGGCCACAGCCCGTCGGACAGCTCCTCCTACCGCACCAAGGAAGAGATCGCGGCCTGGGAGGCCCAGGACCCGATCCCGGCCTATCGCGCGCAGCTCATCGAGGCCGGCGTCGCCACCGAGGCCGAGTGCGACGAGATCGTCAAGAAGGTCAACGAGTCCATCTTCCGCAACTTCAAGCTCGCCATCGACGAGAAGATCTCCCCGCGCATGGACCTGACCGCCGATCCCGACGCCATCGCGGACCTGATGTTCACCAACGGCCACGTGGAGTCCTTCGGCGCGCCCGGCCAGAAGCCCGACGTGCTGATATCCCTGGAGGAGAATCCCCGCGTGCAGGCCATCGCCAAGAAGGAGCGCTGGGGCTACAACGCCGACGGCAGCCTGGTCAGCAAGAACAAGGTCTACCAGCTCCGCGACGGCCTGTTCGAGGCCATCATCGACCGCTTCTACAAGGACCCCACCCTGGTGTCCTACGGCGAGGACGTCCGCGACTGGGGCGGCGCGTTCGCGGTGTACCGCGGCCTGACCGAGGCCCTGCCCTACCATCGCCTGTTCAACAGCCCCATCAGTGAGTCCGCCATCGTCGGCTCCGCCGTGGGCTACGCCATGGCCGGCGGCCGCGCCCTGGTCGAGCTGATGTACTGCGACTTCCTGGGCTGCGCCGGCGACGAGGTGTTCAACCAGATGTCCAAGTGGCAGGCCATGTCCGCCGACATCATCAAGATGCCCGTGGTGCTCCGCGTGTCCGTGGGCAGCAAGTACGGCGCGCAGCACTCCCAGGATTGGACCAGCCTGACCGCCCACATCCCGGGCCTCAAGGTCGCCTTCCCGAACACCCCCTACGATGCCAAGGGCCTGATGGCCACCGCCCTGGCCGGCACCGACCCCGTGGTGTTCTTCGAGTCCCAGCGCATCTACGACGTGGGCGAGCAGTTCCACGAGGGCGGCGTCCCCGCGGACTACTACGAGATCCCCTTCGGCAAGGCCGACATCAAGCGCCCCGGCAAGGATGTCACCATCCTGACCTTCGGCGCGGTGCTCTATCGCGCCCTCAAGGCCGCCGACGAGCTGAAGGACAAGTACGGCCTGGAGGCCGAGGTCATCGACGCCCGCACGCTGGTGCCCTTCGACTATGAGACCATCATCGAGTCCGTCAAGAAGACCGGCCGCCTGGTGCTGGTCACCGACGCCTGCGAGCGCGGCTCCTTCGCCTCCGAGGTCGCCCGCCAGGTGACCGAGATGGCCTTCGATTACCTCGACGCCCCGCCGGTGGTCGTGGCTTCCAAGAACTGGATCACCCCCGCCCACGAGCTGGAGGAGGCCTTCTTCCCGCAGCCGAGCTGGATCATCGACGCCATCAACGCCAAGATCCTGCCCATCCCCGGCTACGCGAACACCACCGACCAGTCCCTCGCCAAGAAGCTCGAGAACGAGTCCAAGGGCGTGTAACGGACTATACAGATCGCCCGCCGTCCCACATCGGACGGCGGGCGTTGCTTTGCCGTTCAGTCGCCGATCTCCACCACCAGCGGCCCCTTCGCGTAGACCTGGCAGCCCAGGCGCATGCCCTCCGCAAGCTGCGCCTCCGTGAACCATAGCCGGTCCATCGTGTTGATCGCGGCGGTCCCCTCGACGACCTTCACCGCGCACTTCCCGCAGTTCCCCCGCCCCCCGCAGGCCGTCAGGATGTGTATCCCCTGCCCCAGCAGATGATCCTGGAGCCGCACGTTCCCCGGACATTCTATGCGCATAACGATCTCCTTCGCAGTTTAGTATAGTCACATTATACCATCCCTCCCTTCCGTTCGCAATAGCCTTCGCGGGCGCTGAGGGCAGCGCCCCTACGGTCCGCGCATGCCTGACACCTCGTTCCCCTAATCCCTAATCCCTACTCCCCCATCGACAAAACCATGAACTTTTCCCCCACCCCCTTGACAAGAACACCTGTTCGATATTATAATAGATACAGCAAGAGCGCCTTACGAAAGCAGAAACACACAGCTTCGCGGGGCGCTCTATCCATTTTGGGGGGGAGGCGTCGGCATGGAGGGGAAGCCGGTATACATCGCCATCGACCTGAAGTCCTACTATGCCAGCGTGGAGTGCGTGGCCCGGGGGAAGGACCCGCTGACGTTCAACCTGCTGGTGGCGGACGAGAGCCGCACGGACAAGACCATCTGCCTGGCGGTGAGCCCGTCGCTGAAGGCGATGGGCGTGCCCAGCCGCCCACGGCTGTTCGAGGCACGGCAGGCCATCGCGCTCTACGAGGCCCAGCACCGGGTAAAGGTGGACTACGTGGTCGCCACGCCGCGGATGGCGCTGTACGAGCGGGTGTCCGCGGACATCTACGGCATCTACCTGCGCTACATCTCCACCTGCGACATCCACGTGTATTCCATCGACGAGGTGTTCATCGAGGCCACCCACTACATGGGCCTGTACGGTCCGGCGGCCGCGGCGGCGGGCATGGACACGCCCCGCTACCTGGCGACGGCCATGGTCCGGGACGTGCTGCGCTCCACCGGCATCACCGCCACGGTGGGCATCGGCACGAACCTCTATCTGGCGAAGGTGGCCATGGACATCGTGGCGAAGAAGGCCCCGCCGGACGAGTACGGCGCGCGCATCGCCGAGCTGGACGAGCTCTCCTACCGCCTGCGGCTCTGGTGCCACCGCCCGCTGACGGCCTTCTGGCAGGTCGGCCCCGGCAAGGCCCGCCGGCTGGCGAAGTATGACCTGCTCACCATGGGCGACATCGCCGAGATGTCCCTGATCGACGAGGAGTGGTTCTACCAGCAGTTCGGCATCGACGCGGAGCTGCTGATCGACCACGCCTGGGGCGTCGAGCCCTGCACCCTCGAGGACATCAAGCGCTACCGGCCCAAGGCCAACTCCCGCTCCGTGGGCCAGGTGCTCCCCCGCCCCTACGCCTTCGGCGAGGCGCGGCTGGTGTTCTCGGAGATGATCGACCAGCTCTGCATGGACCTGGTGGCCCGGCAGACCCGCACCCGGCAGCTCTCCTTCTGGGTGTCCTTCGACCCGGTGTCGCTGGACCACCTGCCCAGCTACGACGGGCCGGTGGCGCTGGACTTCTACGGCAGGCTCCACCCCGGCCACGCGGTGGGCACCGTGCGGCTGCCGGTCCACACGTCCAGCGCCCGGGAGATCGGCGCGGCGCTCCTGGACGCCTTCGACCGGAAGGTGGACCACCGGCTCTACATCCGCAGGCTCGGCGTCGCCGCCGGGAACCTGCAGGACGGCTACCTGCAACTCGACATGTTCACCGACCGCGAGGCCCAGGCCCGGGAGGAGCGCCTCCAGCGGGCGCTGCTGGACATCCGCAAAAAATATGGCGCCGGGTCGCCCCGGGCCATCATGAAGGGAAAAAATATGCTCGAGGGCGCGACCGACATCGAGCGCCGCCAGCAGATCGGCGGCCATCGCGCCTGACATAAGGAGGCTTCCACATGCCGCAGGATCACGACGCCCAGAAGGTCCTCGCCCGCTATGGCGACATCGTCTATCGCGACCGCCCCGCCCACGACGACGACCCCTTTAGCCGCCGCCACCCCCGCATGCCCCAAATCAACCGCGCGAAGTCCTTCGCCCCCTTCGACGCGCTGTTGGGGTTCGATGAGGAGGTGCAG
This sequence comes from Clostridia bacterium, assembly GCA_017471125.1. Classification (GTDB taxonomy): domain Bacteria; phylum Bacillota; class Clostridia; order Christensenellales; family Aristaeellaceae; genus UBA2862. Next base: position 4,516 of record JAFUWR010000236.1, read on the forward strand.
GGGGTGGAGATCGCCTGTATAGCATGAACCCTTGGGTTTCAAATCAAGCAGCTATTATTATTACCTGCTCCCCTCTGTCGATCATTGGCAAGGCTTCCCCTCGGCTTTTTTAAGAGAAAGACAAGAGCCAACAGATTCCGTTGCAGTATAGTTGCAATCCACTTCGGGATACAACCGGGCGTTTTTGCAAGGACTTGTTCGGAAAAAATCACCATGATTCAAGAATTGCAACGATATTATACGTTTATTTATTTTTTTGAACATCCCCATAATAAACCGCTATTGGATGAATAACGCACAGATTCTTCTCCTTTGTTGGCATCATGTACCTCAACACTTCATTTGCTTGAAACTGCACAGTTTCAAAAATGCTCTCATCACCAAATGGTTCTGTATCTGCTCCTATTATATTTGTCACCATCCCAACGTATGTCATAGAGCCACCATATTTGAAACCAAGATGCGTAGGATCTATGCGAAAATACTTGTCATCCAGCGGAATGAGGTATCCATCTCTGGAAAACAACAGTCGTTTATATGGTATGAAGCCGCTTAGCATTTTTAGTGTCGCCTCAACAACACCATACTTTTTTTCGTTTTCAGAGATACGCTCTTTCACAACCTTTGATATGTTTTTCCCTATGCTCCTTTGCTGTTCCCGGTTTAATTTTTCCACTTCCTCCTTGGTTGACGCTTCAATCTTCTCAGCTTCTGATTTCTTTATAAAATCCATTACACCACCTTCAGCAAATAGGCCTCGTAGATAGTCAAAATCGATAAAGTCAAAAGCTCTGTACAGTTCCAAGTAATTCCCTTCTTCGCCATAATCCGTGTTTCCTTGTTCAACAACGATAGGGGCGATATAATCATAAGCAATGGCAAAATTGGCATCGTGAAGTACTTTCTCTATGATTTCCTTTGTTGAATTCTGATATGATTGTCCAAAAGAGTCTTCGTATTCTGCCCCGATAGAAACATCAGCTTTTAGCGCTTTAAGCAGATTCCCGGCAATACTCCCTTTTGCTTTGGCTTTTACTTTGTCTTCATCGTGATCTTCTTCGCTATCTGTGTTTTCGTAAGACACTTGTGTAACAATCCCTTGTTCACTTTGAGCGATTATCGAGGTAATAATATCTGTATCAAGATAGATAAACTGCTTCATAGTATGCATCTCATTTCAATCTTTCGCACAAGGGCGGGAGTTCTTCCAGTTTGGCGACGATGCGCTTTTGTTCGGCGAAGGCTGGAAGGCGGTAGGGTATCCATGCCATCACCTCATCATAAAACAACCTTATCGATGTCATTATACCATGATTGTCGGCGTGCTGCCCTTCGGGGCCCGCCGACCCGGAAAACGTTCCGTTTTCCTAACCATTATACCATACTTCTCTGAAACACACAAATATAAAAAACCTTGCGCCGCCCACCCGTATGTGCTATAATCTCCCATAGAGGCATCCATTCATCAAGCAAAGAGAGGTCATGTGTCATGAAACGCTCCGAGATCAACACCTGCATCAAGGAATTTGAAGCGCTCCTGAAGGAGCACCGCTTCGAGCTGCCGCCGTTTTTGAGCTTCACGCCGGAGGAGTGGCAGGAGAAGGGCCACGAGTACGACGAGATTCGCGACAACGCGCTGGGCTGGGACATCACGGACTACGGCGAGGGCCACTTCTACGAGAAGGGCCTATACCTCATCACCCTGCGCAACGGCAACGTCCACGACAAGAAGTACACCAAGACCTACGCGGAGAAGATCATGATGCTCAAGGACGGCCAGCTGTCGCCCAACCACTTCCATTGGAACAAGATGGAAGACATCATCAACCGCGGCGGCGGCAACCTGGTGTTCCACCTGTGGAACGCTGGCAAGGACGAGCTGCCCGACCGCGAGCGCCCCGTGAAGGTCTACTCCGACGGGCGCGAGTACACTGTGGCCGCCGGCGAGGAGATCGTGCTCAAGCCCGGCGAGAGCCTGACCCTCTATCCTTATACCTACCACGACTTCTCCGTCCAGCCCGGCACCGGCTACGTCATCATCGGCGAGGTCTCCATGTGCAACGACGACAACACCGACAACCGCTTCGAGGAGGCTCAGGGCCGCTTCCCCACCGTCGAGGAGGATGAACCCGCCTATCGCTTGCTCTGCAACGAGTATCCGGCGGCAAAGGACTGACGCCCCTATCCCTGATCAAACGAATGACAGGGAAAAGAACTGGAACTGTGAACTGCACCCCATTTGTTAGACAAGTATGGCATACTATTAACAAGTGGGGTGAATTATTATGCCAGAGGGAGACTGAATAAAAGGATACTGAATTATGTACAGAAAACCATTACAGAGCGCATGTAGAAATGGAGGCATCAATGAAAAAGAAGATCGTCGTCATGGGCGGATCGTTCAACCCTCCGACCAAGGCACATATAAAATTTGATGCAGTACGCCGTGGATCAACTCACTACCGGCGCGCCAGATGAGATTGTGAAAGGAATCTTTGTCCCTTCAAGTGATGCATATGTCAGTAGGAAGATGCAGCGTAAGCCTGCCGGAACCGACAGGACCGTTCTTTCTGAGAAGTTGAGGTTCGACATGCTTCAATCATTCCATGAAAAAGGCCATCGTCTTGGTGTAGACGGACGGGAGCTTAGGACAACCGCAGTAAAGGGGCATACGATTGAAACACTTCTTTCCATTCAAAGGGGGAATCCCGAGTCGCAGATCTATTTCATCTTCGGTGGTGATAAGCTTGAAGGTTTAGCACGCTGGAGTTCTTATGAATCATTGGTATCGAACTTCAAGGTGATTATCTTTGGTAGGGATGGTCTTGTACCGCAGCGTATCATTCAAAAGAATCAAGCCCTTGCAGCGCATGCTGATTCTTTCTTGATCTTACAAGCCCCAGAAGGTTTAGATGGGATCAGTTCAACTGCTGTCAGGGAATACATGAGGCGAGAAGAGCGTATGGACAACCTGTTGACCTACGAGGTGAATTCAATGCTGCTGGAAGAGATGAAGAAAGCTGGAATACCATGAAAATGAGTCCAGATAGAAAGTTGATATGGAAATACAAAATAGAAGAACCAACATCATATAACGCCTTCCCGTGCACAGTATTTCTCAATTCTCGGAACTATTGTTAATAGTTGTCGTCTAAATAATTGATCATTTCATAATGGTATGAGATCATCATGGGAGTGTGTATACATGAACGAAGCTTTGCAAAGTATAAAAACCTCAATTGAAAAGCTCATTTCCAAGGATTCCGTCACCAATTGCAGCCGAGCGCGGTTTATAGTCCAAGATTCGTTTAAGAATAACATAATTAGTTCTTATTATGCCATGTGCCTTTGTGCATTGATCGTACATGCCATATGCGGAATGCGAGAAGAAGACGAAATCGTTTCATCTGAAATTGAGCTGGGCAATCTGAGAATGTTGGAACAGTATTCACTTGTGGGAAGAACATGGAGAGATCATGAGAATGATACTAAAGAGCTTCTGAACTGTTTAGATGGATTCTCCGCCGAACAAGCGGACGATTATGTTGCCCATATAAGTGAGATTTTAATATCTTTACCGGGTCACCTTACAAGAATGTCTTTATTTCTCAGTCTTCAAGTGGAACTGGCTCTTGTTATTTCCAGGTATAGGGTGGACTCAAGCCTCAATCCCGAGCTATCCAAACAGGATGCTTGGGCAGCAGAACTGGCGTATACCATAGAACTGGCATTATTTGAGGCTTTGTTTTACGAGACGGGTTCAGAGCTTTGGAAGAGTATGCCTGAGAAAGATGCCCCTGAGGACATCCGTGATACGCTCACTGGCTGGCAGAGTATCTTTGATGGTCAAATAAGTTCTGCACAAAAAAGGCACGAAGATAAAACCGTCGCCGGAGAAAGATATCAATATCGTTCAATTCGTCCTGGACGAGTCGCGTTGCTGAATGACAATATAGCAGTGGATCATTCCGAAGAATATGTTGTTCCTGCATGGGTTGATGGAAAACGTATTTGTCGTGTGGAACATATCCCCGACATCCATTGTGATGTACTTCGGTTTGAGGAGGGTATTGAAGAAGTTGCCTTGACGAATTTTCGGGGAGAATGTCGACGTCTGATACTGCCAGACAGTCTGATTAGTTTAAAGGCGAGAAGTTTCAGTGGAATTCAATCACTGATTCAGGTAACTATGAATGGTGCGGTCATTGAAGATGGAGCATTTGCAAACTGTTCAAATCTGGAATCAGTTTCCTTTGGGCCCAAACTGTGGTCGATATTGTCTGGCGCTTTTAAGAATTGTGTAAAGCTTAAGAATATTGCATTCCACAGCAAAGTATACACTATTGGTGAAGACGCATTCCGCAATTGCAATATTGAGGCGTTAACTCTGCCGGAGATTGACTGTTTTTACCAAGGATCATTTGGCCATTGTACAAATCTTAGAAGAATACGGTTTACAGGAGATATCGCGACTGTTTATGGAATTCCCTTTTCAGAATGTCCTAATATTCAAAGTATCGACATAGATGAGGGAATAAGTTCGCTGGAGATCATTGACGGCGCGCTTTATCAAGTCACTGTAAAGGTCCGCCATCTTCAGCCCCATGGCCTTCACCACGTCCCGCGTGTCGCAGCCGGCCTGGCACTTCACCAGGATGCGCCCATCCGCCCCGGTGCCCACGCACAGCGAAGCCGTGCGATCATCATGCGCCGGGCACTTGCACAGGTATTCCCCGTTTGAGCTGGGCCCCTTTGCCACCCGCAGGTAGCTGACAAACTCTTTTACGTCCATGTGGTCGGCTCCTTAGTCTTTTTTCCTTCCCTCCAGGGCCTCCAGCAGGCGGGCCGGGGTGAAGCGGTACGCCTTGCCGATCTTCTCACAGGGCAGCCATCCGCCCCGCGCTCCGCGCCGGATCATGGTCTTACTTAGCCCGGTCAGCTCCGCGGCCTCTTCGATGCCGATGGTCCGCTTCTCCGCTTCGATGATCTCGCCCAGGGCGTCCACGTCCACCATGGTCCGCCCTTCGATCTCATAGTGTGGATAGCGCCCCGCAGCGATGCCCCGGCGAAGCTGCTGCGTGGTCAGACCCAGCAGCCGGGCAGCATCGGGAATAGAGCGAAGCCTCATAGTTATCCCTCCTCGTCGTCATAAAACATTTCCCATGTTTCATATGGGGTCAAGCCAAGCGCTTGAGCTATTTTTGAAATGACTTTCTTGGGTGGTATGCTTAACCCTGCTTCATACTTCGCTATTTGCTGTTGCGAAACACCCACCAGCGAAGCCAATGCACTTTGTGTGTATTGCTTCTCTTTTCGTACTTCTCGCATATTCAACGTCTATCACCTCCGTACTGGATATTATATCCATAAAATGCGTATTCGTCAACCAAAATACGCATTAAAGATGTTTTACATTTACTCATTTTCGTTGTAACATATTCTTGGAGGTGGTAATATGACTTTCTCCGAACGGCTTCATGATTTGATGAAACAACACGATTATAAGCAGACCACCTTGGCGGAGAAGCTGTGTGTCTCACAACAAACAGTTTCCCGATGGGTAACAGGAAGATTTCAACCTGACATTGAACAGTTGATAGCACTTGCCAAGGTGTTCAACGTATCGGTTGATTACTTGGTTGGAATGTCTGACATTCCTGTTCAATACTTTGACACAAAAAAAGACCCATCCCCGGAAGAACGGGAACGGGCCATAGCAATCGCCTCGGCAGCACGCGCCGATCTATCGGCTAATTATCAGATGCCGACTGACCTGCCAGGGCTGATTTCAATAGTTCAACAAATTGTAAATCTTGAGATGGATAGACGCAGCAAACCCACCGATGATCCAACATGACCACGACGTCATACTTCCCCTTTACATTCTCCGAGGGGAACACGATGATTTGATAATTATGTGACATGGCAACCTCGTCTCTGCTGGAGCGTCTCCGGCTATATGTTCCGCGGTACGATCATTATATCACATTATTCTATTAAGGAGGTTTTTTATATGTGTATTGAATTAGACGTTTACAATGCCGTGACATCACGTAAACAATATGATGTTATGAGAAATGCTATTGAAGTATCACAGTATGCTACACGACAACTTGCAGAGCAATTGTTTAATGTAGATAACGACAATAGCATTGAATGGATCGACTATGTTTCGGATAATACTGGGTTGGACGCTACACACCTACGTGCCATTTTCTTCAGTGGCGTTCCGATGACATTGCAAGATTATCTGATACTTGCAAATTATGCGGGTATTGATCCAATAAGTGATCAAGATGCAAACCGAACAATAATACAACGGCAGGGCTAACCCCTGCCGTTGTTGTTTCATTATCTGTCATTTTGTAACGTTATCTGTGAGGTGGTCGCTGGTTTACACGTAATCCCAACACCTTCTTACACGTTCATTTTTGAACGATTATCATAGGTATGGAAATTTCATTTACACCTTTACACCTAAGAAATACATACACCCTATATACTTTCAGGAAGGAGCATCAATTTTCTATGGGCACCATTGAACAGAGGGGCGGCAGTTGGCGCATAGGCGTCCAGGTATATGATGAAAATGGGAAGCGGAAGTGGATCAGGCGCACGCTGAAGCTGAACGGGGCGCTGTCTGAATCGCAGCAGCGCCGGCAGGCTGAGAAGGCGCTCAAACAGTTGGAAGTCGATGCGGAGAACGGGAAGGCGCGGGCGGAGTCCGCCATGACGCTAAAGGACCTGGCCGACCTATGGATGCGCCGCCACGTCCGGGCAAACTGTTCGCCGGTGACGGCCTCCAATTATCAGCACTTACTGGACCGGCGAATATTGCCGAAGCTGGGCGCGATCCAGGTGGACAAACTGACCCCGGCCCGCCTGGCCGACTTCATGGTGGAGATCAGGGAAGAGGGCAGGGTGTCGCAGCAGCGGGACGATGCCGATCTGGCCAGGAAGCGCACGCCCTCGGACCGGGCCAGGCTGGCGAAGGACCCCGCCGCGCCGCTCAGCGCCCGGACGCTGTGTTCTTACTATGACTGTCTCTATCAGATGTTTGAGAAGGCCGTGCGGTGGGAAGTGCTATGGCGCAATCCCATGGCCGCGGTGGATCGGCCCCGCTTCAGGGCGAAGCCGGTGCATTATCTGGACGATGATCAGGCCGTGGAGCTGTTGCGGGCCCTCCAGGGCGAGAAGGATATGTCCTTCAGGTGCGCCGTGCTGCTGGCGCTGACGTGCGGCCTGCGCCTGGGCGAAGTCGGTGGGCTCACCTGGGCCGACGTGAATTGGAAGCGCTGCGCCATCGACGTGTCGAAGGCCGCGAAGTACGCCAGCGGGTCCGGCAGTTTCGTGGGCCCCACAAAGACGCCCAGCAGCGACCGCACCGTCACCCTGCCCGCGGGCATGATGGCGCTGCTGGATGAGACCCACAAGCACCAGCAGGAAGTCGCCGCCCTGCTGGGCGATCGGTGGCGCGGCCAGGATCGGATCGTCTGCGCGTGGGACGGGACCCCGCTGCACCACGACACGCCCTCCAAACAGTTCCGGCGCTTCGCGGATCGGCACGGCTTTGAGGGCGTCCGCTTCCACGATCTGAGGCACACCCACGCCACCCTGCTGTTCGCCTCCAATATCGACGCCGTGGCCGTGGCCAGCCGTCTGGGCCACGCGAAGGCGGACACGACCTTGCGCATTTACGCCCACGCGCTGAAGCGCCGCGATGAAGACAGCGCCGCGGCCATGCAGACGATCCTGGACCGGGTGGACGCAGCGCCGGACGATGAACACGTAAATTAACGCTCAAAACGCGATATAAACGCGCAGGATCACACCCCTGCGCGTTTTTTCATGCCTGCCGGCAGCTGCACCCACTGCACCCATTTTGCACCCATGCCCGGCCCAGGCCGCCCCGCTGTCTGTTTTTCTTGTGCGGTGTGCATAAAAAAATTGTGTCCCGCTTTTACACGTTACACAATTTTTGTGGTCGAGGTGACAGGATTTGAACCTGCGACCTTTTGGTCCCGAAGGCCCTTCGATTTGAAAAGGCCACAAAACCGTCCCGAAGGCTGCATAAATTACTATTTATGCAACGTCAAATCCGCGCCAAAATCGCACG
>JAFUWR010000237.1 GCA_017471125.1 Clostridia bacterium
CAAACAAATCATTAATATCAGCCCCGCATAAGAATGGAATGACCCCATAAACACTGCTCCCCGCCCACGCCATCGACTTGCAAGGATGACGATAAGGCGGGGACAGACAATTTTGGGAACAGATAGGCAGCGCGCATGAAGTCGATATACATCGTCGATGCAGACGCTTCGTCAAAAAGACAGGAGAGGGGTTGATGTCAGTCCCTCTCCGTTCGCGTATAGTACGTGCCGCGCCCCTTCCCATGACGGGTGATATGCCCCTCTTCCGCAAGGCGTTTCAGTGCTGCCAGGGCGGAGGAACGCCCGACGCTGGGACACTGTTCGACGACATCGGCGGCGACGAACCTGCCGAGAGTGGTCCCGACCCAGCGCCTGACGACGTCGTAGGCGGTGTCCTCTGCTCCGGCAGGTGCGCCGAGGCGCTCCTCCAATTCGACATAGCAGGCCAGGAGCACCCGGAGCGTGTAGCGTATGAAGGGGGTCGGATCGCTCGTACCGTCATGCCAGCCCGCGTCCGAAGCGGCGAGGGCATCGTAGTACAGGTCCTTGGTCCTCTCAATCTGTCGTTCGATGCTGACGTACTTACCCACGTCATAGCCGTGTCGATACAACAGCAGCAGCGTGAGCAGGCGGCTCATACGGCCGTTGCCGTCGTTGAAGGGGTGGATGCACAGAAAATCGCAGATGAACGCGGGGATCAGCAGAAGCGCGTCCACCCGTTCGGAAGCGGCTGCCTGCGCGTAGGCGTCGCACAGGCGTTCCATAGCCTCTGGCGTCTCATAGGGCGCGACGGGGACGAACCGCGTGACCACCGTGCCGTCCGTTCGCGTCTCGTTGATGTAGTTCTGTACGCTCTTGAACGCGCCGCCAAAGGTCAGCCCCGCCTGTCTAAACAGGTTCCGATGGAGCTGCAAGATGTAAGACGGGCGCACGGGGATGTAAGGGAAGCTCTCGTGGATGGTGTTCAAGACATCGCGATAGCCCATGATCTCGCGCTCGTCCCGGTTGCGGGGCGTCGTCTTTTCGGCGAAAAGCTGACGCATGCGGGTGCCGGTGGTGACGATGCCTTCGATCTTATTGGACGCCTCAGTGCTCTGTATCCGTGCGATCTCCACCAATCGCTCCAGTTCCACGGGCTTCGTGCGGGCATAGAGCGCCTGCCGCCCCTTGTGCTCGTGCAGCTTCGCCACAAGGTTCAGAATGTCCGTGTCCCAGGTCCGTTCTGCAAGCGCTTCATAGTCAAAAGCTCTCATGGCAGCCTCCTTTCGTCCAATTATACATGGTTTTGGACGAAAAAGCAAGGCGCTGGACGAAAAAGCGCCTGTCAATTCACCCCGACATCCGCCAACTTATCCGCGAAGCGTTCGCGGGCGAGGACGATGACGGTCCGGGCATCGGGGGAATCGGGGTCGCGCATGAGGGCGTGGGCCTCGTCGTGGGTGAGCTTCAGAAGCTCGGTGTCCGCGGCGAGGGCGCCGACCCCGGCGGTGAGGGTCCCGGACTGTCGGGTGCCGAACAGCTCGCCGGGGCCGCGCAGCTCCATGTCCTTCTGGGCGACCTTGAAGCCGTCGTTGGTGGAGCACATGAACTTGAGCCGCGGGTTCGGCTCGGCCATCAGGAAGCACCAGGACTCGTGCGCCCCGCGCCCGACGCGACCGCGGAGCTGGTGGAGCTGGGCCAGGCCGAAGCGCTCGGCGTTCTCGATGACCATCACCGTGGCGTTGGGCACGTTGACGCCCACCTCGATGACCGTGGTGGACACCAGCACGTCGGCCTCGCCCGCGCGGAACTTCTCCAGCGCCGCGTCCTTGTCGGCGGGCTTCATCCGGCCGTGTACCAGCTCGACGCGCAGGTCGGGCAGTTTTTTTGTGCGCAATTCCTCGTAGACCACCTCGGCGGGGGTGGCCTCAACGGCCTCGGATTCCTCCACCAGCGGGCACACGAAGTACACCTGCCGCCCCTTCCTGACCTCGTCGCGCAAAAAGCCGTACAGGCCCTCGCGCCTGGCCTCGGGCACGATGCGGGTCTGTACCGGCGTGCGGCCCGGGGGCAGCTCGTCCACGATGGAGATGTCCAGGTCGCCGTATAAAATCAGCGACAGCGTGCGGGGGATGGGCGTGGCCGACATGACCAGCACGTTGGGCTGGTCGCCCTTCTCCGACAGCATCGACCGCTGGCGCACGCCGAAGCGGTGCTGCTCGTCGGTGACCACCAGACCCAGGCGATGGTATCCGACCCCCTCGGTGATCAGCGCGTGGGTGCCGATGGCAACGTCCCACGCGCCCGAGGCGATGGCCTCGTGGGCCAGCCGGTGTTGCTTCTGCGTGAGGCTGCCCACCAGCAGGCCGCACCTGAC
>JAFUWR010000238.1 GCA_017471125.1 Clostridia bacterium
CCGCCCCGGCGACGGCGAAGGACCTGAGCTGGCAGGGCTTCCTGAAGGCCATCGGCGGCGACGCGGTCAAGATCTACGCCCTGAGCGACACCACCGGCAACACCGAAAACACCTTCCGCCCCGTCACCCCCACCTACGCCCTGACCTACGACGGGCAGGGGCACGGCATCGAGGGCGTCGTGGTGGACTGCGCGGACGACGCGGGCCTGTTCGGGGCGCTGACCGGCGGCACGGTCAAGGACCTGACGCTGATCGACTTTGACATCACCGCGAAGGAGGCCGGCCACAACGCCGGGGCGCTGGCGGGCAAGCTGACCAATACGGCGGTCAGCGGCGTGCTGGCCTACCACGGCGCGACGCCCAAGACCGTCACCGCCACGGCCAGCGCGGGCGGCTTGATCGGCAGCATGTCCGGCGGTTCGGTGGACAAGAGCGCGGCGGCGCTGTACATCCGTTCCAGCGACGGCAGCGCAGGCGGCTTGATCGGCGCCGCCGCCGACGGCACGCAGATCACCTCCAGCTATTCCGGCGGCCACACGGTGCCGAACACGGGCCTCTACTCCACGACGGACTTCAACGTCACCGCCACCGGCAGCGCGGGCGGCCTCGTCGGCGACGCGGGCAACGCGGAGATCGCCACCAGCTATTCCACCTGCTCCGCCTCCGGCGCGACGGCGGGCGGGCTCATCGGCTCGGGCAGCGGCAAGATCGACTACTGCTACGCCGTGGGCCTGGTCAAGAGCACCGCCGAAACCCCCGTCGCGGGCGCGTTCGCGGGCAAGCTCGAGAGCGCCGCGTCCACGTCAAACTGCCTGATCTACGAGCTGGTCAACCCTGGCATGCCCGCGGTGGGCATCGGCACGGGCACGAACATCGCCGAGCTGGACGCCGACACCGCAAGCTTCAACGACTTCATCGGCGACGGCCCCACGGTCTGGGCGCCCGCCGTTCCCTACGACGCCGCGCTCAAGACCTGCTACGAGGACAAGTTTGATTTGCGCACCGTCGACCAGTTGGGCGCGGACAAGGCCACCAAAGCCCTGGTGGAGACCGACAAGGCATCCATCGTCTCCACCCACTACGGCGACTGGCCCGCCCCGGAGACCTTCGTCGAGAACGAAAAAACCTCATCGTGACCCCCGCGTGCCTCCACGCGCCGCCCGGCCCCACGGCCCGGCGGCGCGTTTTCGCGCGGCGCGGCCATACAGATGAAGAAACTCCGCCGCGGCGCTTGACAAACGGGCGGCGGAAAGCTATTATTAAGTTAGAAAAGTATATACAAAATGAGGAGGATGGAGCCATGCGTCCTGTCCGGCTGTTCGTGGCCGCCCTGGCGGCGATCCTGGCGCTCTGCCTGGCGAGCGCCCTGGGCGAATCGGAGAGCGTCTCCTTCGAGGAAAATATCATCCACAATTACATACTCGTCGTGGACAACGGCGACAGCGCCGCCGACCCGGACGGCCTGCGCTACGACGCGGCGCGGCTGGCCTATGAAAACGTGCTGACCAACAACGGCCTCGAGGGCGTGGGCGGGCAGATCGGCGTCGTGATGTACTGCGGCCCGGACGCCTGCGTCAGCTACGGCCCCATCGACATCGAGGCCGACCGCGCGGACATCGACGCCGCGGTGGGCGACCACCTGACCGCCGACGCCAACGCCGCGACCCGCGACCCCTCCACGGACATCGCCGCGGCGCTTTCGCGGGCCCGGGCCATGATGGAGACCTTCGACGACCCCGCCGCCACCAGCGTGCTGCTGATCGCCGACGGCCCGAACGACCTGCCCGAGAATAATGCCCGCGCCCTTGAATCAGCCCGGTCGATCCATGAGACCGGCGCGTCCTTCGGCGTGGCGGCGCTCCAAAATGACGACGAAGCCTACCTCTCCTTCATGAACGATCTGGCCGCGGCGGGCGGCACAAACAATATAATGACCCTCTCGGCCAGCGACCTGGACGCCGGCGTGGTGGAGCTGCTGGTGCGCAGCGAGAGCGACGCCGAGACCGTGCAGGCCCTGGCGGGCACCGCGCCCCTCGAGGCGTCCTTCACCATCCCCTATTCCGGCCTCGCCAACGCCACGGTCAACCTGGCCTTCCTGCCGGAGGACAAGCTGCTCATCAACGCCGTGTCCCTGGTCAGTCCCGGCGGCGCGCGCTACGACCTGTGGAACCCTGCGGGCGCGGCCACGGAAGCCGCGGGCATCGGCGTCGCGGAGGGCCGCAGCTATATCATGCTGGACCTCCCGACCCCGGAGCCGGGCGACTGGACGCTCATCATCGACGGCGACGCGCCCGTGGCCGCCGCGGTGCGCCTCAACCACAACATGCGGCTGGACATGTCCATGCGCCGCTGGGTGGACCGCGACGACACCGCCCACGCCGAGGTCTGGTTCCAGAAGTACGCCGGCGGCGGCTATGCCGACCTGCTGGACAGCGCCATCTACGACCAGTCCGAGGCCGCGCTGATGCTGTTCGACCCGGACAACAGCACCGACGAACCCACCGAGACCCTGCCCATGACCCTCGGCGAAAACGGCCGGTTCGAGGTGAGCTTCACCGCCGGGCGCGTGGGCATCTGGACCGCCAAGGTCCTGGTCAAGAACGCAAACATGGCCGAGCTGCTGGACTGCATCGCCTTCGAGGTGGTGGAGCCGCTGGCCCCCACCCCCACCCCGCTGCCCCCGGTGGCGGACATCGAGGGCATCGAGATCGACATCGACGGCCTGCTGACCGACGACGCGGGCGACCGCTTCATCGACGGCTTTGCCGCCGAGGCCGCCACCGTCACCTTCGCCGTGGACGGCGAGACCGAGGCCGTGGAGGCCGAGCTGCTGGCCGACGGCGAGCCGGTGCTGACCGGCATCCAGAGCGGCGACGCCATCCCCCGCGACCAGCTCGAGGACGGCCATGACTACGCCCTGCGCGTCTCCGCCATGCCGCTGAACGGCGGCCTCGTCGGCGCGGAGCCGGTGGTGCAGGCGCTGGAGTTCCGCCTCGCGCCCGCCGTGGCCGAGATCGCGGACATCGCCATCGACGTGCAGCCCCGGGTGGAGAGCGACGAGGCGCTCTACGTGGACCGCGACGCCGAGGCCGTGACCCTCTCCTGGACCGTGGACGGCGACATCGACCGCGCGGACGGCGCGCTGCTGGCCGACGGCGAGGCGCTGCTGACCGGCATCCAGAGCGGCGACGCCATCCCCCGCGGCCAGTTCGTGGACGGCGTGGCCTACGTCGCCCGCGTCAGCGCCGTGCCCAAGAACGGCACGCTGGTGGGCGCGGAGCCGGTGACCCGGGAGCTTGGATTCCGGCTCTATCCCGAGGCCCAGCCCGTCGCGGGCCTGGCGCTCACCCTCCCCGGCGCGACCAAGACCACCAAGACCGGGGCCCAGCGGTTCGAGGGCAGCATCGGCCAGCTCGTCTGGACCCACGACAGCGGGGACGTGGACCACTACGTCCTCGACATCCGCGACTCCAAGGGCGCGTCCGTCCGCTCGGACACCCTGCCCGGTTCCACGACGAGCTACAACGTGGAGCTCCCCAGAAACGACGACTACGCCGTGACCCTCACCGCCGTGCCGCGCTACGCCCGGGAGGGCGCCGAAAACGCCGTGGCCACGCTGACCATACGGCCCCACATCAAGAACTTCTTCGAGAAGTACTGGTACTTCATCGCCGCGGGCGCGGCGGCGCTGCTGCTGCTGATCGGGCTGATCGTGCTGCTCGCCCGCCGCGGCAAGCGGGACACCTCCACCTACGTCACCGGCGTGCTGCACGTCTACTGCGAGGAGCTGGAGCTGGACGAGGCGCTGACCTTCCAGGATGGCCGGAAGAAGGGCAAGAACGCCGCCGGAGCCGCCGTCAAGGAGGGCGCGCCCCTCACCACCCACCCCGACCTGGCGAAGTACAAGGGCGACACCGCCCACCGCCTGCTGGCCGGCGTGAAGGTCAGCATGGCCCGCGCCGGCGGCAACGGCCAGGTGTCCGGCGAGAAGGGCGGCGCGCTCCACCAGCCCAACAGCCCCGTCATCGGCCTCACCGCCATGTCGCCCACCGGCGCGAAGCAGACCCGCTACGTGGGCGCGTATGACCCCGACGTGGCCACCCTCAACCTCCGCGGCGGCGACGGGGACTATGCGTTCGTGTTCTGGGGCGCGGAGAAGCCGCGGTCCTTCCTGACCGCCGCCGAGCGCCCGGCCGAGCCGGAGCCCGCAGAGGAACCTGTGGAGGAGACCTTCACCGAGCCCGAGCCCGTCGAGGAGACTCCCGCCGCGCCGGAGCCCGTCGCAGAAACCGTCAACGAGCCCGAACCCGTCGCGGAGACCTTTACCGAGCCCGAGCCCATTGAGGAAGCGCCCGCGGAACCCGTCTCCGAACCCGTTGTCGAACCTGAGCCCGAAGCGGAGGCGACCTCCAGCGTCGCCAGCGCCTACGCCGACTTCCTCGCCCAGTTCGAGGCCGAGGCCCAGGCCATGAAGGACGCCGACGACACCCCCGCCGGGGACACCTACGAGAACGCCTTTGCCGACGCTGCCGCGGACACCTTCCCGGCCTTCGACAATGACGCCACCTCCGACGTTCCCTCCGCCGACGACGCCCCCGCCGGGGACACCTACGAGAACGCCTTTGCCGACGATATCGCGGACACCTTCCCGGCCTTCGACAATGACGCCGCCTCCGACGCCCCCTCCGCCGACGATGCCCCTGCCGACGACGACGCCGACGATGACGGCGGTCCCTCGGACGACGGCCCCTCCTCGGACGACGGCTCCTCCTCGGATGATGGCGGCTCCTCCTCCGACCTCGCCAGCGCCTACGCCGACTTCCTCGCCCAGTTCGAGGCCGAGGCCCAAGCCATGAAGGACGCCGACGAACCCCCGGCGGAGGAATGACCGATAACAAAAAAAGCGTGACATTTTGTGTTTTAAGTCAATAACCTCTGTGCGCAAACTTTGTATGTATTTACCATATAAGGAGGAATCACAATGGACATTACCAACGAGATGATCAAGAACGGCACTGAAACCTTTATTAAGACCTTTGAACAGATCAAGAAGATGGGAACTGACGGCGACGGGCACAAAGACACCTGCTTAAAGCTAATTCAAGAAGTTTATCCTGAATACACGTGGGAAAACTTGAATGGGCTGCTTTTTGCTTTGGCACATGCGAAAATGATTGAAGGCTTGACTATCGTTGACGGTCAGGTCATGGAGCCTATCTGCCCAAAGTTGACAGAAGAAGCTATTGCGGAGATTGGCACGCGAAGGGAAACAGCAAAACAGTTGGGGCAACAATAATAACATTGATATACAGGCGAACACAGAGGGACGATTCTCTGTGTTCGCCTGTATCGTCCACACATGTTCAACTTGCATGTTTCCTTACGATTCCAAACCCCATCATCGTCAACGTACCGATTTAGGACACAGATATGTTAACACAGAGAAGCGTACCTCTGAGTTATAGTATCATCATAATGGAATCTTTGGGGTGAAAAGAAATATGGTAAAAAAAACTATCGTCGGTCAGCGTAAAAAAATGAACAACGGGATGATAGCCGAAGTTATTTTTGACAGAGGCGCTTTCGATATTGATATAAAATTTGAAGATGGGACAATAGTACGCAAGAAATCAAGAGCACAATTCAACCGCGGTGGGATTGCAAATCCATCAATTGGAAAAAACGCCACTCGCATTTCAAATACTTCAATTCTTGGTCAGACAAAAACTATGTTATGTGGATTAAAGGCTACTGTCATTGCGGACAGAGGTGCATATGATATTGACATTCAATTTGAAAATGGAATAATTGTTTCGCATACGAAACGAAAGATATTTAGAGCTGGAAAAGTTACATTTTCAAATCATGATGGATTAACAGGTTCAATCAATAAAATGAACTGTGGATTTAATGCAATAGTTGTGGCTGACAGAGGCCCCAATGACATTGATGTAGAGTTTGAAAACGGAGTGATTGTTACAAATAAAACACGAACAGCTTTTAAACGAGGAAATATTTCGTTCCCTGGCGCGTATAAAAAAAGTATATTAGGACAGAATCGAACTATGTCTTGTGGTATGTGTGCAACTGTTATTGATGACAATGGCTGGGATGATATTAGTGTTCAATTTGAGGATGGAACAATCGTTAAAGGGACATCTCGAAGCAAATTCAAAAAAGGTACAATAGCAAATCCTTCACTCGGAAAAGGCTATGCTCTAATTAGGGATGCTTCAGGTGAAACACGGATAATGAATTGTGGAATGGAAGCAACCGTTATTGCATATAGAAGTTCTGATGACATTGACGTTCTATTTGTTGACGGAACAATGATTAAGCATAGAAAAATAGCACATTTCAGAAAAGGCCTTATCGGAAATCCAAATGTAAATACTTCCTCTATTGCAGGACAACAACGAGTGATGAATTGTGGGATGCTATGTGAAGTAATTGCTGACAGGGGTTGCAATGATATTGATGTTAGGTTTGCTGATGGTACAACTCTATCACATATATCTCGCAAACATTTTCAAGATGGTAAGTTGGCCAATCCATCATTAGGCCGTTTACACTCAATTACTCTAAAAACAAGTCTCGCAGGACAAACGAGGCTAATGAATTGCGGAATGGAAGCTACCGTAATCTGTGATCGTGGTGCCAAAGACATCGATGTTCGATTTACGGATGGGACAATCATTTCGAGTGTTCGAAGGGGAAACTTTATCCGTAATAAAATAGATAACCCCAATTATAATAAAAGCAGTCTCTTAGGGCAAAAAAAGATGATGAAAAATGGGCAATCGGCAATTGTTATTGAAGATCGTGGCTGGAATGATATTGATATACAATTTGAGGATGGCGTAATTAGGAAAAACCTTTATAGATCTTCTTTTATCACTGGATATATTGCCAACCCAACATTACCCATAAATTCGCTTCCAGAAATGCTGATATATAATTGTGTCCATCAGTATTATCCGCATTCAGAAAGAGGATTTCGACCTGAATGGTTGATGAACCCAGATACTGGGGCGAATCTGGAATTAGATATTTGGATTCCCGAATTAAAAATTGGAATTGAATATGACGGATTTCCTTGGCACGAGAAGGAAACTTCTCAAAGCGAAGTCAAGTATAACCTTCTTAAAAAATCTAATCAGATCAATTATATTATAACCATATTGGAAAGAGGGACTATTGTTCATACTTCTGACAAGCACATTAATTTCCAGTTACACTATATTAGTAGACCAGATCAATATCGGTTGTTGTTAACTGAATTATACGATACAATGGTTGATGTATTTGCTTTAATAAATATAAATGCGTATCCCAACCTAATAAAGAAAGCTATTGACGATTTTACCTGATTTTTGCACATCAGGCACAAAGGGACGGTTTGTGCGAAAAAGAGTAGCACACAAACCGTTCCCGTGTTCTCACGCAAACCGCAGCACGTTCCAGCTCAGGGCGGGGATGGTCACCTGCGCCCTGCCGCCGTCCACGATGCCGCCGGGCCCGGCGGTGGGGGCGATGTTCATGGGGTGGTCCTCGGTGTTGACGGCCTTCACGTCGTCGTGGCGCAGCAGGATGTGCTCCACAAGCTTCAAGCCGCCGAAGGACCGCAGGTCGATGTCCAGGCAGAAGTCCTCGCCCATGTCTCGATTGACGCAGAACACGGTCACGCCCCCGTCGTCGTCCACGGTGGCGGTGGCGTCGATCAGCGGCACGCCCTCGTAGTCCCTGCAATCGTACACCGGCGTGTCCACCAGCGCCCTGAGCGCCGTGCCCCTGCCATACCGGGAGGCGTGCAGGAAGGGCCAATAGATGGTCTGCGCCCAGCAGCCCCCGCCGTTGCGGGTCATGATGGGGGCGATGACGTTCACCAACTGCGCCAGGCACGCGATCTTCACCCGGTCGGCGTTGCGCAGCAGGGTGATGAGCATGCTGCCCGCCAGCAGC
>JAFUWR010000239.1 GCA_017471125.1 Clostridia bacterium
ACCGCCGTCCACCGGCAGCGCACCCTTCACCCGGGTGCCGCGCTTCGCCACGGGATAGCGGCGGTAGTTGGCGAAGCCGTGGTCCAGCATGCGGGCGGCGATGTCGAAGCGTTCGGCCCCGCTGTCCGCGCCCAGCACCACCGCCACCAGCCGCATGCCGCCCCGGGCAGCCGTGGCTGCCACGCAGTAGCCCGCCTCCTTGGTGGAGCCGGTCTTGCCGCCGTCGCAGCCGTCGTAGAGCCGTATCAGCTTGTTGGTGTTGACCAACTGGGTCACCCGCCCGCCGCCGTGGTCGATGTCGTCCATCCAGACCGTGGAGTAGTCGAAGTAGGCCGGGTGGGAGAACATCTGCCGCGCCATGATCGCCACGTCCCGGGCGGTGGTGCGCTGGCCCTCGGCGGGCAGGCCCGTGCAGTTGACGAAATGGGTGTTGGCCATGCCCAGCGCGGCGGCGCGGGCGTTCATCTTCTCCACGCAGGCGTCCTCGGACCCGTACATCGCCTCGGCCAGCGCCACCGCCGCGTCGTTGGCGGAGCCGACGATGGCGCACTCCAGCAGCGTGCCCACGTCCTGCCTCTCCCCCACGTCCAGCAGCGCCTGGGAGCCGCCCATGCCCGCGGCAGCCTTCGAGACCGTCACCTCGTCCTCCGCGCGGAGCCGGCCCGCGTCCAGCATCTCCAGCGCCAGCAGCAGCGTCATCACCTTCGTCACCGACGCCACCGGGCGGGGCACGTCGGGGTTCATCTCGAAGATGACCTGCCCGCTGTCCTGCTCCACCAGCAGCGCCGCGGCGCAGTCCGCCCTGACCGGCACCGCCGTCTCCAGCGGCCCGTCGGAGATCGGCGACAGCGCCTCCGGCGCGGCGGTGGGCGTCGGCTCCGGCGACGGGGCCAGGTCCAGCTCGTCCTCCACATTGGCGCGGGCGGGCAGCGCGGTCATGAGAAATATCAGCAGCAGCGCGATGGCTTTGCGCATGGGCGTCCCTCCGTTCATCCGTTGTCCTGTCTCCATATCATGCGCCCGAGGGCGAAAAAAGAACCCTTCCGAAGCGGAAAGGGTCCTTTTTTAAGTGTGGAGTGTGGAGAGTGGAGAGTGGAGTTGTGGATGAGATCCTTGCGGATCTCTTTTTATTCAAGCCCGTCAAGCGAGGTCTGAACGCGACACTGAAAACGAAATCAAACAAATCCGAAGGATTTGCACCAGAACTCCTCACTCCACACTCCTCACTCCAAACTCAACCGGGCAGGCCGCGCGACTGCCGGTCCATGTCCTCCACGACGATGTCGTAGATCTCGCCGAGGGTGGCGCAGTATTCCAGCACCTGCCAGGGCTCGTTGGTATGGAAGTGGATCTTGATGAGCTCGTCGTCGCCCACGGCCAGCAGGCAGTCGCCCTTGAAGTTGGCCTCGAAGTAGTCCCGGATGACGTCCTCGTCCAGGTTCTCGCCCTCGATCAGGAGCTGGGTATCGTAACGGTACTCGGTGTATTCGCCGCTCATGTCAATGTTCTCCTTTCGTCAAAGCAGGGGTATCATGTCGGACAGCCGTCCGAACTTGAGGTCGGGGATGGTCGTGGAGGCCGCGAGCATCGCCTCGGTGGTCTCGCCGGACATGACCAGTATGGACAGCATGCCGTTTTGCAGCCCGGTCTCGATGTCCGTGTAGAGTCGGTCGCCCACCATCGCCAGCTTGTCCGCCGTCAGGCCCGTGCGGCGCAGGGCCGCGTCCACGATGCCGGGGTTGGGCTTGCCCACCACCATATCCGGGCGTCGGCCCGTGGACGCCTCGATGAACGCCAGGATCGCGCCGATGTCCGGCATGAAGCCCGTCTCGGTGGGACAGTTGAAGTCCGGGTGGGTGGCGACGAACGGAAGCCCCGCCCGCACCAGGTCGCAGGCCCGCCACATCTTCTGATAGTCCAGCGTGGTGTCGAAGCCCGCCACGACCACCTCCGGGCGCTCGGCGTCCACCGGGATCTTGGCCTCGCGGAACTCCTCAACGAGGTACTCGTTCCCCAGCACGAAGCAGCGCTTGCCGGGGAATCGGGCGTTGAGGATGGCGCAGGTGGCCTCGCCGGAGGTCAGTATGTGCCGCCGGTCGGTGTCCAGGCCCATGCGCCTGAGCCGCTCCACGTAGAACTGGGCGTTGTGGCTCGAGTTGTTGGTCAGGAACAGGTAGTCCCTGCCGGTGGCGAGCACTCTGTCAATGAATTCGAGGGAGCCGTCGATGGCCCTGTCGCCCAGGTAGAACGTGCCGTCCATGTCCAGCAGGAAGCATTTGATGTCGGATAGCGCCATGGGTCAGCCCTCGAACTCGATCAGGTTTTCGCCCATGCGGCTGACGGGGGCCAGCGCCTCCACCCGGTAGCCCGCCGCGCGCAGCTTGGCCATGCCGGGCTGGAACGCCTTGGCGATCACCGCGCCGACGCCGCTCACCTTCGCGCCCGCCTTCTCCAGCAGCGCGATGCCGCCGAAGGCCGCCTCGCCGTTGGCCAGGAAGTCGTCGATCAGCAGCACGTTGTCGCCGGGGGCGACGAACTGAGTCTTGAGGGTCAGCAGGTAGGGCGCGTTCTTGGTGAACGAAAAGACCTCCGTCTGGATGATGCCTTCGGACAATATGCTCGAGACGGACTTCTTCATGATGACCATCGGCAGGTCCATCGCCAGCGCCGTCATGGCCGCCGGGGCGATGCCCGAGGACTCGATGGTGGCGATCCGGGTGATGCCCGCGTCGGCGAACCGCCGGGCGAACTCCTCGCCCACCGCCTTCATCAGCTTCACGTCCACCTGATGGTTCAGGAAGCAGTCCACCAGCAGCACGTGATCGTTCAGCGCGCGGCCCTCCGCGAGTATCTTTTGCTTCAACAGCTCCATGTCGTCATGTCCTTTCTGATTTCTCGTCATCCTTCGACACATCGGGATCGAGCTTCTCGACGACGGCCCACTCCACGCGGCGGTCGGCGATCTTCTCGACGCTGATGCGCAGGCCGAAGCACTCCACCACGGGGTGCTGGCCGTCAGCGGGGATCTCGGTCAGGCGGCTGAAGATCAGCCCGCCCAGGGTGTCGAACTCCTCGTCGGTGGGCAGGTCGATGTTGAGCGCCTCGGCCACGGTCTCAAGCTCCGCCGCGCCGGACACCCGCCACTTGCCCTCGCCCAGGGGCTGGATGTCCTCGTCCTCCTTGGGGTCGAACTCGTCGTAGATGTTGCCGACGATCTCCTCCAGCAGGTCCTCGAGCGTGATGAGCCCGCTGGTGCCGCCGTACTCGTCCACCACGATGGCGATGTGCTGCTTGCGGGACTGCATCTCCTTGAACAGCACGTCCGTGCGCACCGACTCCGGCACGAAGTGGGCCGGGCGGATGAGCCTGCGCAGCGGCGTGTGACGGCCCTCGCAGTAGTCCAGCAGGAAGTCGCGGGTGAACAGTATGCCCAGCACGTTGTCCAGCGAATCCTCGTACACCGGGAACCGGGAGCGGCCGCTCTGCCGGATGATGTCCATGATCTCCTCGGCGGTGGATTCGATGTCGATGGCGGTGATGTCCTTGCGGTGGATCATGCAGTCCGAGGCGTCCATGTTGTTGAACTCGAAGATGTTCTCGATCATCTCCTTCTCGTCCGACTCGATGGCGCCCTTCTCCTCGCCGATGTCCACCATCTGGAGGATGTCCTCCTCCGTCACCAGCTCGCCGGAATCCGCGCCGGTCAGGTGGAAGGGCTTGAGCAGCCCGCGGCCCAGGGCGGCGGCGGTCAGCGTGATCGGAGAGAGGAGGATGAGCGTCCACTCCGCCACAGGTGCGACCTTGTCGAACAGCTTCTGCCGCCCGTGGGCCGCGATGTGGCCGGGGACGACGCCCGCAAGCGTCAGCGCCAGCGCCAGGAACACGATCAGCAGCAGCGCCGCCATCCACGCGGGATGGGTGGGCATCAGCCTGGCCGTGGCCTTCCCGCCCAGCCAAAGGTACGCCGCCGTCCAGTCGCCCGCGATCAGCGCCGCCCAGGCCATGTGGAACTGGCTGAACTGCGGGGACGGCTTCTCCGAGCGCTCGATCAGCCGCACGGCGCGGCGGGCTCGGGGCGATTCGCCCTCCGCGAGCCGCCGAAGCTCGCCCTCGTCCAGATACGGGATCGCCGCCGCCGCCATACGCACGATGGCCGCCAGCAGCGTCAGCGCCACAACGATGATAATGGGACCGAATGGGTCGTCCATTGGGACACAAACCCCCTTTATTGAATGGGAAATGGGGAATTGGGAATGGGAAATGAAATTGCTCCCATTACCTATATCATCAGATTATAGCATATCCCTGTTATAAATGGTATGGGTAATGGAAATTTTATGTGGGAAGATTGTAACGATTAATAGATGATGCTATAATTGATATGATGACGTAGGGGCGCTGCCCCCAGCGCCCGCGTTCCATCATTCCCCATTGTCAAAGGCGGTGCAGCATGAACACATATGAACAGGACCTGGCGCTGTCCCGGGAGATCGCGCGGCGCGTGGCGGATGCCGGCGGGCGGGCGATGTACGTGGGCGGCATGGTGCGGGACAGCCTGACGGGCACGCCGTGCAAGGACATCGACCTGGAGGTCTACGGGCTGACGCCCACGGCGCTTCGGGACGTGCTGGCCGGGCTGGGCGAGGTGTCGGCCTACGGGGCCAGCTTCGGCGTGTACGGGCTTCGGCACAGCGCCATCGACATCGCCATGCCCCGCCGGGAGCGCTGCGTGGGCATCAAGCACACGGACTTCGAGGTGTCCGTGGACCCGGACATGTCCTTCGAGGACGCCACCCGCCGCCGGGACCTGACCATCAACGCCATGATGCGGGACGCGCTGACCGGGGATCTGATCGACCTGTGGGGCGGGCAGCGGGACCTGGCCGACCGGGTCGTCCGCCACGTCAGCGACGAGACCTTCCCCGAGGACGCCCTGCGGGTGTTCCGCGCCGCCCAGTTCGCCGCCCGCCTCGAGAGCACGGTCGCGCCGGAGACGATGGCGCTGTGCAGGCGCATGGACGTGTCTGACATCTCCCACGAGCGGGTGTTCGACGAGCTGTGCAAGGCGCTCTTGAAGGCGAAGAAGCCGTCCGTGTTCTTCCGCGTATTGCTGGAGATGGACCATCTGAAGGAGTTCTTCCCGGAGCTCCAAGCCTGCGCGGGCGTCCGGCAGAACCCCGTCTACCACCCCGAGGGCGACGTGTTCGAGCACACCCTGCTGGTGCTGGACAGCGCCGCGGCGCTGCGGGAGCGCGCCCAGTGGCCGCTGGCGTTCATGCTGTCGGCGCTCTTTCACGACCTGGGCAAGGCCGTGGCCACCCAGGTCCAGCCCGACGGAAAGATCACCGCCTACGGCCACGAGGTCCAGGGCCTGCCCCTGTGCGAGGCGGCGCTGCGGCGGCTGACCTCCCAGGCGAAGCTCATCGAGTACGTCAAGAACATGATGTGGCTGCACATGCGGCCCAACATGCTGGCCGCGGCCCGGTCCAAAAAGAAGAAGACCCGGCAGCTCTTCGACCTGTCCGTCTGCCCCGAGGACCTGATATTGCTGTCCCGGGCCGACGCCACCGGCAAGCTGGACGCGCCCTACGACGAGGCGAACGAGGCCTTCCTCCGGGAGCGCCTCGACGACTACCGCGAGGTGATGAAGCGCCCCATGGTCACCGGCCGCGACCTCATCGACGCCGGGCTCAGGCCCGGCCCTGCGTTCTCAAAGCGCCTCGCCCGCGCGCGGGAGCTCCACTTCGCCGGGCTGGAAAAGGAGCGGGCGCTCAAGCAGGTGCTGGCCGAGGCGCGGCACGGGGAATAACACCGCGTTCAGCTCAACAGGATGCCCTCGTCCCTTAAAAAGTGCTCGATGCCCACGTACTGTATGCCCCGCTCGTCCTTCCAGGGCTTCAGGTAGTCCCGGACGACGACGATCTTCTTGAAGGCATCGGGGATGCGCAGCAGCGACGCGATCTCCTGCCGCTTCTTTTCGGGGTCCGCGATGGTCAGGGCGGACTGGATGTAGTATCGGTCGCTCCCCCGGTTGACCACGAAGTCGACCTCCAGCTGCTTCCGCACCTTCTTCTCGCCCTCGGTCGTGGCGATCTCCACCACGCCCACGTCCACGTCGAAGCCCCTTCGGACGAGGTCGTTGTACAGGACGTTCTCCATCAGGTGGGTCTCCTCGATCTGCCGGAAGCCCAGCCGCGCGTTCCTGAGCCCCGGATCGGAGTAGTAATACTTCGCCGGGGTCTTGATGTACTTCCTGCCCTTCACGTCGTAGCGCACGGCCTTCTGGATCAGGAAGGCGTCCATGAAGTATCCGAGGTACCTGTCGATGGTGTCCGCAGCCACGGTGATGTTCCGCTCGCTCTTGAAGGTGTTGGACAGCTTGCGGGGATTGGTCAGCGTCCCAACGCCCGAAGCGATCACGTCCAGGAGGGTGGAGAGCACCTCCTCGTGGTTCAATATCCTGTGCCGCTCCAGCACGTCCTTGAGATAGGTTCGCTCCACCAGGTCCCGCAGATACCGGCTCTTCTTCTCGTGGGTATCCAGCGAGAGCGCGACCGGCATGCCGCCGTAGGTGTAGTAATCCTGCCAGGCCTCGCGCTTGTCGCTCTCATAGGCGTCGTAAAACTCCGCGAAGGACAGCGGGAACACCCTGATCTCGTCACCCCGGTCCCTGAACTGCGTCAGGATGTCCGATGAGAGCATCTTTGAATTGCTGCCCGTGATGTAGACGTCCGCGTTCTTGAGCTTCATCAGGCCGAGGACCACGTCGACGAAGCCCAGCCTCGCGCCAGGATCGTCCACATATGGGTTCTGGATCTCGGACACCATCTGGATCTCGTCGATGAACACATAGTACCGCCTGCCGTCCGCGATCTGCGCCCGGATATGCCTGTCCAGCTCCAGGGGATTGCGATACCTTGCGTTGTGCAGGTCGTCGAGCGCGATGCCGACGATCTGTTCCGGGCGGACGCCCTCGCCGATCAGCCAGTCCCGGTAGAGCTCGAACAGCAGCACGGACTTCCCGCACCTGCGCAGGCCTGTGATGATCTTGACCCGCCCGTTGTCCTTGAGCTCGATGAGCGCCTTCAAATACTGATCTCTCGGGAACATTCACGTCACCTCTGATTTTTTTGCAGGTTGGAACAGTTTTATCATATCTTAGCCGAAATGAGAGCCGTTGTCAAGAAAGATTTGTTTTTGCAGCTAACCTTGCAAAAATAAATCTTTCTTGAAGTAATTCCGTCTGTCTGATCGCATGCCGTCATCCTCACGCCGTGCCCCGTCCTCCCCGCCCAAAAGTTAACCTTGCGTTGAGATTTGCGTATATTCGTCTCCCCGACGGGGTTTAGGCGGGGAGGCTCCCTTGACATTTGATTTTTCCTATGATATAATTTCACATTGCGTTAGTATGGACGAAAAGCCGCTTTCGCGGCGAAAGTGCCTGAAATCAAAGGATTTTCGGGAATGGGGCATCGCGGAAAATGCGACGAATCTTCACAATGTCGATGCGATTTATCCTACATTTAACGAAAAAGGTTTCACGCAGTCCTCGCCGCGCCGCGGGAGCGCGTTCCCGCGGGGAGAATAAAGTAAGGGGTGATTGATGGTATGGTACATCCGGTGCAAATGGGCAAACGGACGCGCATGCGCTTCGCTCGCATCGAGGAGGCGCTGGCGGTACCCGATCTGATCGAGGTGCAGAAGAATTCGTACAGGAATTTCCTGAAGGAAGGGCTTCGGGAAGTGCTGGCGGACGTCTCTCCCATCACGGACTATTCCGAGAGCCTGATATTGGAGTTCACGGATTACTCGCTGGACGACAAGCCGAAGTACACCGTCGAGAAGTGCAAGGAGCGCGACACCACCTATGCCGCGCCGCTTAAGGTGACGATCCGGCTGACCAACCGCGACACCCACGAGATCAAGGAATCCGAAGTGTTCATGGGCGACTTCCCGCTGATGACCGAGCACGGCACCTTCATCATCAACGGCGCGGAGCGCGTCATCGTGTCCCAGCTCGTGCGCTCCCCCGGCGTCTACTTCTCCAAGGCCATCGACAAGACCGGCGCGTTCCTGTTCTCCGCCCAGATGATCCCCAACCGGGGCGCCTGGATCGAGTACGAGACGGACGCCAACGGCGTCGTGTTCGCCCGCATCGACCGCGCGAGGAAGCTCCCCGTGACGGTGCTTCTGCGCGCCATGGGCGTGGAGACCGACGAGGAGATCATCCGGCTGTTCGGCGACGGCGAGCACGTCTCCGCCACGCTGACCCGCGACGCGCCCTCTGTCAACGACAAGGGCGAGCTGCGCTACAAGACCCGCAAGGACCAGGCTCTGATCGAAATTTATAATAAGCTGCGTCCCGGCGAGCCGCCGTCGGTGGATTCCGCCACAAACCTCATCAATTCGCTGTTCTTCGACCCCAAGCGCTACGACCTGGCGCACGTGGGCCGCTACAAGTATAACAAGAAGCTGGCGCTGGCGCTGCGCCTGGTCAACCAGACCCCGGTGGAGGATGTGGTGCATCCCTACACCGGCGAGGTGCTGGCCGAGGCGGGCGTGCCCGTGTCCCGGGAGGTGG
Source organism: Clostridia bacterium (assembly GCA_017471125.1). Taxonomy (GTDB): domain Bacteria; phylum Bacillota; class Clostridia; order Christensenellales; family Aristaeellaceae; genus UBA2862. The sequence goes on from JAFUWR010000239.1 coordinate 8,582, forward strand.
CCGAGGCCATCCAGAACGCCGGCGTCAACATGGTGCGCATCAAGGTCGGCGAGGAGGAGTTCAACATCCTGGGCAACTCCTTCGCGTTCATCAAGCCCTTCCTGCAGGGCTACGACCCCGAGCTGTACGCCCAGTACGACGAGTCCGTCGCCCATTTCTCCGAGCGGGTGCACGTGCCCACGCTCATCAAGCTGCTGGAGCGCGTGAAGGAGGACGGCATGCCGCTGAACCAGGCCCTCAAGGAAGCCGGCAAGCAGCTCATGCCCAAGCACGTGCTGGTGGACGACATCATCGCCTCCGTGTCCTACCAGTTCGGCCTGTTCTACGGGCTGGGCGAGGTGGACGACATCGACCACCTGGGCAACCGCCGCCTGCGCAGCGTGGGCGAGCTCTTGCAGAACCAGATCCGCGTGGGCCTGTCCCGCCTGGAGCGCGTGGTCAAGGAGCGCATGGCCATCCAGGACATCGACAAGGTGCGCCCCCAGGACCTCATCAATATCCGCCCCGTGTCCGCGGCCATCAAGGAGTTCTTCGGCTCCTCCCAGCTCTCCCAGTTCATGGACCAGCCGAACCCCCTGGCGGAGCTCACGCACAAGCGCCGCCTGTCGGCCCTGGGCCCGGGCGGTCTGAACCGCGAGCGCGCGTCCTTCGCCGTCCGCGACGTGCATTACAGCCATTACAGCCGCATCTGCCCCATCGAGACCCCTGAAGGTCCCAACATCGGCCTGATCGGCTCCCTGGCGACCTACGCCCGCATCAACGAGTACGGCTTCATCGAGGCCCCCTACCGGAAGATCGACAAGGCCACCGGCGTGGTCACCGACCAGATCGACTACATGACCGCCGACGAGGAGGACCAGTACATCATCGCCCAGGCCAACGAGCCGCTGGACGAGAATGGCCGCTTCGTGCGCCCGCGCGTCACCGTGCGCCGCCGGGACGAGATCATCGAGGTCGAGGCCGAGCGCGTGGACTACGTGGACGTGTCCCCGCGGCAGTTGATCTCCGTGGCCACCGGCATGATCCCCTTCCTGGAGAACGACGACGCCAACCGCGCGCTGATGGGCTCCAACATGCAGCGTCAGGCCGTGCCGCTG
>JAFUWR010000240.1 GCA_017471125.1 Clostridia bacterium
ACAATGCCAGCAGCAAGCCGATCATTCGGACCTTCTTCAAGGGATTCACGCTTTCTTTGGGTAGAGTGGAGAGTGAAGAGTTGAGATGAGGTCAGTCACTCGATTTACCATCAATTCACCACCGTCACGACGTCCTGCAGGATATAATCGAACGTCGGGATGGAGGAATCGGCGTTTTCGGCGTAGCCGTCGTGGAGGTCGATCCACTGGCTCTCGTCCTCGGGGTCGATGGCGATGTAATCGCCCTGGAACACGTTGATCTTACCGTCGCGGAAGTCGTCGATGAGGCCGTCCACGGCCTCCTGGGTGCCGGGCGGCAGTATGCCCGCGTTCAGCGGGGTGATGGCGACCCAGCCCTTGTCGAACCCGGCGCTCATGTCGTTCAGGGGGTGGACGTCGCCGTCCACGGTCTCCTCGATGGGCCTATGGTCCAGCACGGCGCGGATGGCCCCGGTGACGTAGGGCGTCCACTCGATGTGCGTCCCGGCCAGGGACCGGGTGGGGGCCACGTCGGTCATGTCGGTGTTGTAGGCGATGTGGAACGCGGGATGCCGCATGTATTCCTCGCAGGCCACCGCCGGGCCGACGGTGTCGGAGTGCTGGGACAGTATGACGCACCCGTCGTCCAGCAGGCGCTCGGCGCACTGCTTCTCCTTGGTGTAGCTGCTCCAGGTGTAGGTATAGCGCACCAGCAGAGTGGCCTCGGGCACCACGGAGCGCGCGCCCAGTATGAACGCGGTGTAGCCGGAGATGACCTCGGTGTAGGGATAGGCGGCCACGAAGCCCAGCTTGGCGTCCTCGGGCGCGAGCTCCCCGCTGTCGATGAGCTGCTTGAGCTTCATGCCCGCGATGACGCCGCTCAAATAGCGCCCCTCGTAGATGCGGCCCTTGAAGGTGTGGTAGTTGGGCGACGCCTCGGACGCGGGGTAGGGGTCGCTGGACACCTGGCAGAACTGCACGTCCGGGTACTGCTTCGCCAGCGTGCGCATGTCGCCGTAGCAGTTGGTGAAGATGATGTCGCAGTTGTTGTCGATCATGGATCGCAGCGGCACCGAGAGCTGCTCCTCCATGACGTTGGAGATCATCATCACCTTGACCTTGCCCTGGTACATGCTCTGGGCCGCCTCCTGGGCCAGCAGGAAGGCGTAGCTGTACGGGGTCTTTTCCTCGTTGTCGTAGATGAAGCCCACGGTGACCACGTTGCCGCGCTGCCGGGCGCTGGTCAGCAGGAACACCACCGCGCCGATGGCCGCCGCGGCGACCAGGGCCAGAATCACGATGACGGCGATCAGCCGGTTGCGCTTCATGGGCGTTTTTCCTCCGTGTCACGATTTTATCACGATTTCTTTAATATTATACCACATTGTTGCCGCTGCCACAAGCAATTATATGTAATATAAAGCCCCGCCGAAGCGGGGTCTTATACTATTCAGGCATGTACTTTTGCACGAGCTCGGCGGTCAGCGCCCAGAAGGGGCCGTCGCCCTCGACGACGTAGTTGTCCATGCCGTCGATCATGAGCCACTGTTTGTTGAAGCTGACCCGGAACCAGTCGTCCTCGCCCAGCTTGAACACGATCTGCGGGTACCAGTCGGTGATCGCCTCGTCCGTCCTGGCCACAACCTCGATCTGCCCGAGGGCGTCGATCAGCGCGGCGATCTCGTCCGGGTCCGTGGTGGTGAACTCGCTGGTGGAGAAGCCGTAGCCGTCCGTGTAGTAGGCCGACTCGATCTCGTCCCCCGCCGCCAGCCTCGCCTCGAAGGCGTCGAAGCCCGTCAGCGCGGCGAAGGTCGGCAGCGCCTCGGCCAGGCACGCCCCCGTCCCCAGCATCAGCGCCAGGAGCAGCGCGGCAAGTCGCTTCATGATAAACCCTCCTTTGCGGTATTGAGATCATTATACCACAATATGTAAGGGCTGTAAACCGCCCTGTCATTCGGGCATCGCGCCGATGGAAAGCGTTCCCTTCCCCAGCAGGCTGGCCCTGGTATAGGGCTGTTCGGGGAAAACGATGGAGGTGTTGACCACGGTGCCGCCGTCGAGGTAGGCCTCGGCGATCATGCGGTCGAAGTAGAGGTCGAGGGTGGCGGGGCCGTAGGTATGGCGGGGCGCGGTCATGACGGAGTAGAGGCCGGAGGCGAACAGGGGGTTGAAGTCCCGCGCGCCCGCCCGGGAGCGGTCCACCACCAGGTTCTGCTCGTTGGACAGGGTGACGACCAGCGCCTCGCCCGCGTCGTTGGACAGGGTGAGCTGGAAAGCGCCCTCAGCCTCCACGCGCACGTGGAACAGCTCGCCGGGCAGCGCGCCCTGGGCGTGGGGCAGCTTCTGCCGCAGGTTGATGGCCACCGGCTCGCCCGCGGGCGCGGGGGCCATGTCGTGCGCCGGGACCACGGGCTCCATCGCCAGCCGCAGGTCGCCGCCCACATCCTTGAGCGTCAGCTCCCGGACGAAGGTCATCAGGCCGCAGAACTCGCCGGTGGGACCGTCGGAGCCGTAGACGATGGACTCCGCCCAGCCGGTCATCAGCCGCCGGTCCGCGCCGTAGTAGGTCACGGCGGCGTAGTCGTCGTAGCCGGAATCGAGGATGCGGGGCCGGGGCGAGGGCAGGGTCTCCCGGAAGGTGTAGCCGTCGAACTGGCCCAGGAAGTACTGCATCCGGAAGCCGCCGAAGGGCGCGGGCATGCCGTTGGAGGCGATGAGCACCCACACCTCCGAGCCGTCCGGCGCGGTCAGCGGGAACAGGTCGGGGCACTCGAACACGCCGCCCAGCCGGTCCTCCTCCACGCCGAACTCGCCGGTCTTGCGCCAGTGGATCAGGTCGTCGGAGGCGTAGAACTCCATGCGGTCGTCGGCGGAGATCGCCACGGACCAGCAGTTGAGGACGGGGTTTTTGAACACCTTGGGGTCGCGGAAGTTCACCTTATCCGACTTGATGACCGGGTTGCCCGCGTAGGGCGTGAAGTGGACGCGGTCCTCGGAGAAGGCGATGCTCTGCTGCTGGCAGGTCCTGCCGGCGTGGGTGTACATCAGCACCATCGGGTCCCGCGCCACGCCCAGGCCGGAGGTGTTGCCCGCGTCGATCACGCCGCTGCCGGAGAAGATCAGGCCCAGCACCTCGTCGGGATACAGGGCGATGCCCAGGTCCTTCCAATGCAGCAGGTCGTCGCTGACGGCGTGCCGCCAGTGCATGGGCCCCCAATGGGTGTCGTCCGGGTAGTGCTGGGCGAACAGGTGCCAGGTCCCGTCCTCGTACACCAGGCCGTTGGGGTCGTTGGTCCAGCCGTAGGGCGGCGTGTAGTGCAGGAAGGGGCGATAATCGCGGTTGCCTTTCGTGGTCATATGCGGTCTTTCTCCTTATGTGTCAGAGGGGTGTGCTTTTTCCAGAGAAACAGGGAAGAAAGGCGAGCCTTTCTTCCCTGTCGGTCAAAGACCCGATCAGCCGTTGATGCGGTCCAGGGCGGTCTGATAGATCTCGACGATGCGGTCGATGCCCGCGCCCTTGAGCTCGTTCACATAGGCGTCCCAGGAGGCGTCCACGTCGCCGTTGGTGACCCACTGCTGGACGTACTTCTTGACGATGGGGTTGGTGACCTCCACCAGGCGGGAGATCTCCTGCTGTTCCTGGTTGAGCAGCATGATCTTCGGGATGGTGTCGTACTTGGCCAGATCCTCGTTCTTGCCGTTCACGATCTGGAAGGCCAGCAGGTTGGCCGCGTCATAGGTGTACTCCACGACGCCGTCGGGCTGCTCGGGGGTGTTGTAGTACTCGTTCAGCACGATCATGGAGCCGCGGCAGGTGGTGGTGTTCACGCGGGCCTTGCCGAAGTTGTTCTCAAAGTCGCCCCACTCGGTGCCGGTGATGATGTCGCCGTTCTCGTCCAGATGGAAGCGCATCACGCCGTCATCGGCCAGGTAGTAGTTGCCGCCGATGGCGCCCCAGTTGGACTGGACGGACAGCTGCGGGTCGGAGATCATGTACTCGACGAACTTGGCGATGATCTCGGGGAACTCGCAGTCCATGGTGATGGCGGTGTCGCAGGCGTCCTGCAGCTCGGAGTAGTTCAGCGCGTTGCCCACGGTGCCCAGATCAGAGGCCATCTGGGGGATCGGCACGTACTCGTGGCGGACGGCGTTGTTGTAGATGTCCATGTCGGTCCACACGCCGCAGACGCCCACCAAGGCCACATCCTGGTCCAGCTCGTTGTTGGTGTAGTAGGTGCCGGAGGACATGGGCTCGAAGCAGTCCTTGTTCAGCAGGCCCTCTTCATACAGGGTGTGGAAGAACTTGGCGGTCTCGCCGAAGGCGGGGTCGATGGCGGTGTAGGTCACCTTGTCGTCGATCAGGCGCAGGTGGTTGGCGTTCTCGTAGCCGCCGCAGACGGTGTCCTCGCAGCCGAACGCGCCGGTGAAGCGATAGAAGGCGTCGTAGGAGCCGAAGGTGTCGCCGTTGCCGGCGCCGAAGATGGTGGCCATCGGGATCTCGTCGTCGATGCCGTTGCCGTTCAGGTCGCCGGCGGCCTTGAAGGCGCGCAGCACCTCGAGCAGCTCATCGGGGCTGGTGGGCATGTCCATGCCGACGGCGTCCAGCCAGTTCTGGTTGATGAGCAGCGGGCCGGGGGTCAGCACCAGGCCGAACATCTGCTCGATGTAGGGGAAGCCGTAGGTGTGGCCGTCGGGCGCGGTGACCTCCTGGAGATAATTCGGGTTGTCCTCCAGCACCTTGGTCAGGGTGGGCATGAACTCGGCGATCAGGTCCTCGGTGGGCATGAACACGTCCTGGCCCAGGGCGTTGACCACGATGGTGGTGGACTTGCCGTCGCCGAAGTTGAAGAAGGCGTCGGGCAGCTTGTCGCCGGAGGTCAGCAGCAGGTTGATCTTCTCCTGCGCGCCGTCGCCGGGGATGCTCTGCCAGTCGAAGCGGATGCCGGTGTCGGCCTCCCAGCGCTGCACCATCGCCAGCTCCTCCACGGGAACGTAGCGGTCAGCGGAGTTGACGAACAGCATCGACAGCTTGCCGTACTTGGCCTCAAAGGCGTCGGGATCGGTGATGATGGTGGTGCCCTGGCTGCCGTCCAGCACGACGAGGCCGGCGTCGACGGCTTCCTGGGTCTTGGGGCTCAGCTGATAGCCCTCGGCCATGGCGGGCGCCGCCACGACCAGGGCGCTCATCACGAGCATCACGGCGATGAGCAGGGATACGAGTTTCTTCATGGAATTTTCCTCCTGTTCTTTATATCCACCCGCTGCACAGCGGGAAGGGGAACGAGATCGAGAGTGAAGAGTTAAGAGTGGAGGGTGGAGATAAAGGATGCCTGGGGTATCGGAAAGGTCAGGCCGGTGGAAGAACGGTCGCGACCGCCGCACAAAATCTTCACTCTCCACTCTCCAAACTCCACTCTTTATCAGCCCTTCACCGCGCCCAGCATGACGCCGGCGGCGAAGTACTTCTGGACGAACGGGTACACGATCATCAGCGGCACCGCGGACACGGTGATGATGACGTACTTGAGCTGGTCCACCAGGCG
>JAFUWR010000241.1 GCA_017471125.1 Clostridia bacterium
GTCCAGCCCGAACAGCGAGAGCTGGCCGGACACCATGTTCTTCTGCTGGCGGCTGGCCCCGTCCATGGCGTGCTCGAACACGTGGAGCTTCTGGGCGCGATTCCCCGGCAGGCTGTCCATGGCCCCGGCGCGGATGAGCGATTCCACGCCCTTCTTGTTGAGCGCCGCGCCGGCGGTGCGGTTGATGAAGTCGTACAGATCCCGGTATTCGCCGCCGCTTGAACGCTCGCCCACCAGCACCTCGATGGCGTTGTGGCCCAGGGACTTCACCCCCGCCAGGCCGAAGCGTATGCCGCCGGCGTCCACGGTGAACTTCTCCTCGGAACGGTTTACGTCCGGGGGCAGGATGCGGATGCCGACCTTCCGGCAGTACTGGATGTAGAAGGCGATCTTGCCGGTGTTGCCGTTCATGGAATTCATCATCGCGGCCATGAACTCCACCGGGAACTTCAATTTCAGCCACGCGGTCTGCACGGCCACCACGGCGTAGGCGGCGGCGTGGGACTTGTTGAAGGCGTAGGAGGCGAAGGCGGTCATCTCGTCGAACAGCCGGGTGGCCGCGGCCTCGGACACGCCGTTGCGCACGCAGCCGGGGACGACCACGTTGCCCTGGTCGTCCACCTGCCCGTGGATGAAGATCTCCTTCTCCCGGGCCATCACGTCGTGCTTCTTCTTGGACATGGCGCGGCGCACCAGGTCCGACCGGCCCATCGAGTAGCCCGCCAGGTCGCGCACGATCTGCATCACCTGCTCCTGATACACCATGCAGCCGTAGGTGACATCCAAAATCGGCTTCAACTGCGGCGTCAGGTACTGAACGCTGCCCGGGTCCTGCTTGCCCGCGATGTAGCGGGGGATGGATTCCATCGGGCCGGGACGGTACAGCGATATGGCGGCGATGATGTCCTCGAAGCTGCCGGGCTTCATGTTGGTCAAAAACGACGTCATGCCCGTGGACTCGAGCTGGAAGATGCCCTCGGTGTCGCCGGAGGAGATCATCTGGTAGACGCCCGGCTCGTCCATGGGGATGTCCGAGGCGGTGAAGTCCTTGCCCAGGCGGTCCCGGGCCATCTCGATGGTGTCCATGATGACGTTCAGCGTCCGAAGCCCCAGGAAGTCCATCTTCAACAGGCCCAGCGCCTCCACCGTGCCCATGGGGAACTGGGTGGTGATGACGTCGTCGTTGGTCTGCAGGGGGCAGTAGTCCACCACCGGCCGCGCGGTGATCAGCACGCCCGCCGCGTGGGTGGAGGGGTTGCGGGGCATGCCCTCTAATTTCCGGGCCATCTCGATCAGCCGATGCACGTCCGCGTCGCCCTCGTAGAGCCGGTTCAGCTCCGGGTTCATCTTGAGCGCCTTTTCGAGGGTGATGTTCAGCTCGAAGGGCACCATCTTGGCGATGGAATCCACCTGCTGGTAGCTCATGTCCATCACCCGGCCCACATCCCGGATGACCGCCCGGGCCGCCATGGTGCCGAAGGTGATGATCTGGGCCACGTGGTCCGCGCCGTAGCGCTGGCGCACGTAGTCGATGACCCGGCCCCGGCGCTCGTAGTCGAAGTCGCAGTCGATGTCGGGCATGCTGACGCGCTCGGGGTTCAAAAAGCGCTCGAACACCAGCGCGTATTTCAGCGGGTCGATCTCGGTGATGTCCAGCGCGTAGGCCACGATGGACCCCGCGCCGGAGCCGCGCCCCGGGCCGACGCCCACGCCGTGGGTCTTGGCGTAGTGGATGAAGTCCCAGACGATGAGGAAGTAGTCCACGTAGCCCATCGACTCGATGACGGACAGCTCGTACTCCATCCTGTCCCGGGCGTCCTGCCGGTCGGGGCCGTACTTGCGCATCAGGCCGTTCTCGCACAGCTCCCGCAGGTAGCCCTTGTCCGTCTTGCCCGCGGGGAGGGGGAAGGCGGGCAGGTGGGTGGTGGAGAAGTCGAAGTCCACCCGGCAGCGCTGGGCGATCTCCTCCGTGCGCTCGATCGCGTCCGGGAAGTTCGGGAACGCCTGGCGCATCTCGGCCTCGGACTTCACGTAGAGCTGGTCCGTGTTCATGCGCATGCGGTTCTCGTCGGACAGCGTCTTGCCCGTCTGGATGCACATCAGCACCTCCTGGGCGTCGGCGTCCTCCCGGTCCAGGTAGTGGCAGTCGTTGGTGCACACCATCGGGATGTCCATGTCCCGGGCCAGCTTCACCAGCCGGGGCAGCACCTGGCGCTGCTCGGGCAGGTCGTGGTTCTGGAGCTCGATGTAAAAATTGTCTTTGCCGAAGATGTCGATGTAGCGGGCCGCCATCTCCCGGGCCTCGTCCTCGCGGTTGTCCAGCAGCAGCTTCGGCAGGTCGCCGGACAGGCACGCCGACAGCGCGATCAGGCCCTCGGCATGCTCCTTCAAGAGCTTGTAGTCCACCCGGGGCCGGTAGTAGTAGCCCCGGATGAACGCCTCCGACACCATCCGCGACAGGTTGCGATAGCCCGTCTCGTTCTCGCACAGCAGGATCAGGTGGCTGTAATCCCGGGTCAGGGAGGTCTTGTTGTCCATGTCCGGGCACACGTACACCTCGCAGCCGATCACCGGATGGATGCCCGCGTCCTTGCACGCCCGGTAGAAGTCCACCACGCCGTACATCACCCCGTGGTCCGTCACCGCGCACGAGCGCATGCCCAGCGCCTTTAGCCGCTCCACCAGCGGCTTGATGCGGCACGCGCCGTCCAATAGGCTGTATTCCGTGTGCAGGTGCAGGTGCGCAAACATGTCATGTGCCTCCAGCGTGTAGTGTATAGGTCTATTTTATGCGGACGCGGGGCGGTTGTCAAGCCGGAATGACAGGATATGGAAACGGCAGCCACCGCTCAGGTGACTGCCGTCAGAAGTACCGTATCATCTGGACGAGGAGGGTTTGGTCCGCCGCCTGCCTTTCGTCGAACCTTCGGAAGCCGTTGCTCTCATAGAAGCGGATCAGCGACGGCTTGTCCTCACATTCCAGATAGGCCACCTTCCCGCCCACGGCGAGCTGCGTCCCCTGGATCATGTCGCAGGCCATTTTCAACAGCTCATCGCCGGTGATCAGGCGGTCGTAGCCGTTCTGATAGTTCTTTCCGAGCTGAGCGATCAGCGGGGCGCTGATGATGGTCATCTTCGTCTCCGAGACGTAGGTCGCGAATTTCGCCAGCCTGCGCCGGATGTTCTTGCCGAGCTTGGCCTTGTCGGGGATGAACAGCGTCTTGTTCGCGAGGGCGAAATAGCCCGCCAACACCACTTCTCCCTGATACCCGGCAAAGACGAGGTGGCTCTTTGCCAATCCCTGCCGGGCAAAGGGGATGGCCTTGTGCCGCAGGAAGTCCTCGATGTCGTCGTTGATCGGGCAGGAATAGCCGGAGAGGATGGCCTCGACGCCATCCTCCCCGAGCGCGGACAACAGGCTGTCGATGGATATGATCTTATAGCCCGTCATCCTGTTTATCCTCGAATATCTTTCGTATCATGTCGGGGTCCATGACCTCCTCGACCGGCCGCGAATATGCCACTTCCTTGGCGGGCGTCTCCTTGGATTGCTCCAGGGCCTGGACAAATTTGCCGATCTTGCGCCGGTCCTTGATGTATATGTTCTGATAGATGCTGCTGGTCGCCATGCGATCACCTCCCGTTGAAGCAAGAGACAGCAAGCGGATGTCCGTTGATACCTCAATTATAATATGGCGCGTCTGCGTTGTCAATACCGCAAAACAGACGGCAGCCACCACGCAGGTGACTGCCGTTTATAATACATTTTAGATTTCCTCGTTGTCCTCGGTGGGTGTTTCCACATCGGGATTGTCTACATCGTCCACATCGTCGGGATTCTCATCCACCGGGTCGGCCTCAGCCCGTGCGACGCCGACGACGCGGCTACCCTCGGCGACGCGCATGAGGCGGACGCCCTGGGTATTGCGGCTGAGGACGGAGATGGAGTCGACGGGGGTGCGGATGACGGTGCCGTCGTCGGTGATGAGCAGCACGTCCTCGCTCTCGTGGGCGAGGAGCTGGCAGGTGAGCGGGCCGGTCTTGTCGGTGAGGTTCATGGCCTTGATGCCCTTGCCGCCGCGACTCTGGACGCGGTACTCGTCGATGTCGGTGCGCTTGCCGTAGCCCAGCTCGGTGATGGACAGCACCTTCATGTCCTCGAACACGGGGCACATGTCCACGACCTCGTCGCCGCCCACCAGCTCCATGGATTTGACGCCCATGGCGGCGCGGCCGATGGGCCGCATGTCGGTCTCGGGGAAGCGGATGGCCATGCCGTTGCGGGTGCCCAGCAGCAGCTCGTAGCTGCCGTCGGTCAGCGCCACGCGGATGAGCTCGTCGTCCTCGCGGAGCACAAGCGCGATCAGGCCGGACTTGCGTAGGTTCGTGAACTCGCTTAGCTCCGTGCGCTTGATGACGCCCTTCTTCGTCGCCATGATGAGGTAGTGCCCCGCCACCTTCTCGGCGGGCACCGGCAGCATGGCGGTGACCTTCTCGCCGGCGTCCAGTTGCAGCAGGTTCACGATGGCGGTGCCGCGGGCGGTGCGCCCGGCCTCGGGGATCTGGTAGCAGTTGAGCTGGTACACCCGGCCGCGGTTGGTGAAGAACATCAGCGGGTCGTGGGTGGACACCACGTACATCTGCTCCACGAAGTCCTCCTCGCGGGTGGTCGCGCCCACGATGCCCTTGCCGCCGCGCTTCTGGGCGCGGTAGGTGGTCTTGGGCAGGCGCTTCACGTAGCCGTAGTGGGTCAGCGTGACCACCGTGTCCTCCTCCTGGATCAGGTCGAGCATGTCGATCTCGCCCTCGAGCGTGGAGATCTCGGTGCGGCGCGGGTCGGCGTACTTGCGCTTGATCTCGAGGATCTCGTCCTTGATGATGCCGAGCACCATCTGCTCGTTGGACAGGACCTCCTTGTAGTACGCGATCAGCTTCTGGAGCTCCGCGTACTCGGCCTCGATCTTGTCGCGCTCCAATCCGGTCAGGCGCTGCAGCCGCATGTCCAGTATGGCCTGGGCCTGCCGCTCCGTGAGCCCGAAGCGCTGCATCAGGCCGTCCCGGGCGTCCTGGGTGGTGCGGGAGGCGCGGATGAGCTTGATGACCTCGTCGATGTTGTCCAGCGCGATCAGCAGGCCCTCCAGGATGTGGCTGCGGGCCTCGGCCTTGTTCAGGTCGTACTGGGTCCTGCGGCGGATGACGTCCTCCTGGTGGTCCAGGTAGTGGCGGATGATCTGGTGCAGCGACAGTATCTTCGGCTCGCCGTCCACCAGCGCCAGCATGATGGCGCCGAAGGTATCCTGGAGCTGGGTGTGCTTGTAGAGCGTGTTCAGTACCACGTTGGCGTTCACGTCGCGCTTGAGCTCGATGACGATGCGCATGCCCTGCCGGTCGGACTCGTCGCGGATGTCGCTGATGCCCTCGACGGTCTTTTCGTGGACCATCTCGGCGATCTTCTCGATCAGCTTGGCCTTGTTGACCATGTAGGGGATCTCGGTCACCACGATGCGCTGCCGGTTCTGGGACATCTCCTCGATCTCCGACTTGGCCCGCACCACGATGCGGCCGCGGCCCTCGTGATAGGCGTCGTAGATGCCCCTGCGGCCCAATATCACGCCGCCGGTGGGGAAGTCCGGGCCCTTGACGTGCTGCATCAGGTCATCGGTGGTGCAGTCCGGGTCGTCGATCATGCACACCACGCCGTCGATGACCTCGCCCAGGTTGTGGGGCGGGATGTTCGTCGCCATGCCCACCGCGATGCCCGCCGAGCCGTTCACCAGCAGGTTCGGGAAGCGGCTGGGCATGACCGCGGGCTGCATCAGCGTCTCGTCGAAGTTCGGGTAGAAGTCGACGGTCTCCTTGTCGATGTCCCGCACCAGCTCGAGCGCCAGCTTCGACAGCCGCGCCTCCGTGTAACGCATGGCCGCCGCGCCGTCGCCGTCCACCGAGCCGAAGTTGCCCTGGCCCTCGACCAGCAGCGCCCGCGTGGAGAAGTCCTGCGCCAGGCGCACCATCGCGTCGTA
>JAFUWR010000242.1 GCA_017471125.1 Clostridia bacterium
AGCGCCGCCCGGAAGGGGTACGCCGTCATCACCGGCGGCGAGCCGGGAGTGTCCCGGGCCGCGGCTGGCGTTGCCGACACCTGCGGCGGCAGCATCATCGACGTGGTGGGCGGCGACCTGCGGCGGCACATCCACCTCGACGGCATCGCCGAGCGCATCGCCACCGGGCGCGGCGCGGCGCTGTCGCTGGTGCACCCGGACGCCATGTTCACCGTGGTGCACGCCGCGGCACGGAACAAGGCGCTGTTCGCGCTGTCCGAGGCGGCGTTCATATTCAACACCGACGGGCGGCGCGGCGAGACGGGCCTGCTCCAAAACCGCGTCTGCAAGAACGTCTACGCCTGGGAGGGGTGCGACGCCAACCGCGGCCTGTTCGCCCACGGCGCGACGCCCTTCGGCCCCCGGGCCGCGCTGGACTTCGACGCGCTGGAACAGCGGTGGCGCGTGGGCAGCGGGGAGCAGATGAGCATGTTCGATCTGTTATGATGCTTGAAGGGGCGCTCGCATCGAGCGCCCCTTCGTCATATCAGTCCCAGCCGCTTCATCTCCCGGGCCAACAGCTCGGCCTTGTCCGCCGACAGCGGCGTCAGCGGGAGCCGCAAGACCTCCTCGATCAGGCCCATGCGCCGAAGCGCGGCCTTGACCGGGATGGGACTGACCTCGCAAAACAGCAGCCGGATCAGCGGCAGCAGCCCCAGTTGGAGCTCCAGCGCCTTGCGGGCGTCGCCCTGGAGCCACGCCGTCGCCATGTCGTGCATCTGCCGGGGCACCACGTTGGCCGCCACGGAGATGACGCCCCGCGCGCCCAGCGCCATGGCGGGCACCACCTGGTCGTCGTTGCCGCAGTAGACCGCCACGCCCTCGCCGCAGGCGGCGGCCAGGTCCACCATCTGACGAAGGTCCCCGGAGGCCTCCTTGACGGCGCACAGGTTCGGGTGTCGCGCCAGCGCCGCCACGGTCTCTGGCATCAGGTTGACCCCCGTCCGTCCCGGCACGTTGTACATGATGACGGGCAGCTCCACCCGGTCGGCGATGGCGGTGAAGTGAGCCGCGAGCCCGGCCTGGCTGGCCTTGTTGTAGTAGGGCGTCACCACCAGCAGGCCGTCCGCGCCCAGGGTCTGGGCCTCCACGGACAGGCGGATGGCGGTACGGGTGTCGTTGGAGCCTGTGCCCACGATCACGGGCACCTTCCGCCCCGCCCGGGCCACCGCGCACTCGATGACGGCGGGCCGCTCGGCGTCGGTCACCGTGGACGGCTCCCCGGTGGTGCCCAGCACCACGAGCGCGTCCGCGCCCTCCTCCAATTGCCAGTCGATCAGGGCCTCCAGCGCGTCGTAGTCCACGCGATTGCCCTTGAAGGGCGTCACCAGCGCCGTGCCGACGCCGTAAAACAGCGCGTTCTGCATAAGCATCCCTCCCCGGCCATTCTATGCGGGGAGGGATGTTCGCTATGTCGTTCAAGGGTTGATGTCGATGCCGGGGTAGCGCATCAGCAGCTCCGTCTGCTTGAAGCCCATCTTCTCCATCATCCGAAGCACGTGGGGGATGCGTACCCGCACGCTGGCCTCGGCCACGAACAGCCGCGCCTTCTCGAATTCCTCGCAGGCCAGGCCCAGCATGCAGCAGCCCACACCCATGCGCCGCCAGCGCTTGGCGGTCTGGATGTAGCCGACGATGCCGGTGTAGCCCTCCTGCCAGATCAGTATCTCCCCGGCCATGCCCGTGGGGGACACGGTCAGTATGCGCATGAAGCCCGGCCGATTGATGAATGTCCGAAGCCACTCGAAGTCGTGGGCGGTGTTGTACAATTCATTGTAGCGCTCCAGGAAGAACTTCTGCTCCATCGGGTCGCTCAGGTCGTCCCGCACCACCACGCAGCCCGCGGGCAGGCGGTAGTCCGCGTCGCAGGGCAGCTTCGCCTGGAGCTTCACCAGCCCGTCGTTGTCCTTGAAGCCCATGGGCCGCAGGGCTTCGAGCGTGGCCTCGTCGTCCGGGTCGCAGCGGGTGTAGATGCGGGAAAACTTGCCCGACTGGGCGCAGATGGCCCGGGCCCGGGCGATGGACGCGCCCAGCAGCTCGTCCGGCAGCGGCTCGCCCTCCAGGTGCAGCCGCACCTGCATGGGCCGCGCCGGGAACAGCGCCGGGTTGTCGTCGGAGTAGATGGTGCAGGCGCTCAACTGGCTGCCGGTCACGTCGTCGACGGCCACAAAGGTGTTTTCGATGGGCTGCCCGTCCACGGGCGCCTTGGCGTGTCGAAGCATCATGACGCTTACCTCTCTTGTGCAAATGCGGTCGGTTCAACCCCACTCGATGTCGGTGTTGTCGCAGGGGGAGATGTCGTAGGCCACCCGGTCGATGCCGGGGACCTCGGCGATGATGCGCCCCGCCACGCGGTCCAGCAGGTCGTAGGGCAGCTTGCCCACGGTGTAGCCGCTGACGCCCTGCTCGGTCACGGCGCGGAGCACGCAGGCGTACTCGCGGGTGTACTGGCCGTCCCGACGGCCGGGGGTGCGGGTATCGTCCAGCACGGCGAAGTACTGGGTCAGCCGCTTGTCCTGGCCGGAGAGCATGATCTCCTCCCGGAAGATGGCGTCCGCGTGCCGCAGGAGCTTGAGCTTCTCCGCGGTGACCTCGCCCATGCAGCGTATGGCGAGGCCCGGGCCGGGGAAGGGCTGGCGGGCGGTCAGCGTCCGGGGCAGGCCCAGCAGCTCGCCCAACTGCCGCACCTCGTCCTTGAACAGCATCCGTATCGGCTCCAAGCGCTTGCCGGGGTCGAAGCGCCGGGCGTAGACCTCATCCGCCGCGCCGCCGACCAACAGGTCCGAGTAGATGGTGCCCTCCACGAAGAACTCCGCCTCGGGATGGGCCTGGCCCACCTCGGTGAGTATGGCCATGTATTCCTCGTAGACGGCGCGGCGCTTCTCCACGGGGTCTGTAAGCCCCTTCAGGCGCTCCATGAAGCGCTCCCGGGCGTCCACCCGTATGAGCTTCAGGGAAAGCTCCCCGTCGAAGGTGTTGTAGACCAGCTCCGGCTCGCCTGCGCGGAGCAGGCCGTTGTCGATGAACACGCAGGTCAGCCGGTCGCCGATGGCCCGGCGCATCAGCATCGCGCAGGCCGAGGAATCCACGCCGCCGGAGATCGCCATCAGCGCGCGGCCGTCGCCGACCCGGTCCTGGATGAACCTCGTCTCCTCCTCGATGAAGTCCGCGATGGTCCATATGGGCGTGCAGCCGCAGATCTTCTCGGCGAAGTTGGAGAGTATGACCGCGCCGTCGGGGTCGTTGGACTCGGCGTAGAATTGGAGCCCGTAGAGCCTGCGCCCAAGGTCGGCGAAGGCGGGGGAGTAGCCCTCGAGGGTGGTGGCGATGGACTGGAACCCGTCGGGCAGCGCGAAGCCGTCCACGCGGGTGAAGTACCGGTCGGACTCGCTCAACTGGTCGAACAGCGGGCAGGGCTGGAAGGTGATCTGGCTGGCCTGGTTCTCGAGAAGCACGCCCTCGGACACCGCGCCGCAGGCCTCGATCATCCGCCGCGCCGCGCCGCCCAGGGCCAGCACCGGCACGCCCAGGTCGAGCGCCGCCCTGGGGAAGGGCTTCTCGTTCTCGCCCACCACCAGTATGCCCCGGGGCGACTTGCGCTCGAACAGCGCCGGGTCCGCGCCGAGGGACATGATCTCGGTGTAATAGCGCTGGTTGCGCAGCTTGCGGGCCATCTCGATGGCCTCCGGCCCGCCGGAATCCAGCACCAGTATGAAGTCGTTGTCCATGATGTCCTCCTCCGCTAACGCTTGGGGTCAAATGGCTTGGGCGGGCGATGGTCCACGATGTCGATCTTGCGTATGACCTGCTCGGTGATGTCGATGCCCAGGGTGCGGGTCAATTGGAGCCCGTACATCATCACGTCGGCGAACTCCTCGGCGATCAGCGCCACCCGCTCCGGGTCGCGCCCCTCCATGAGCGCCACGACGTTCTCCTTATCCAGCCACTGGAAGTGCTCCAACAGCTCGGACATTTCCACCGTCATTGCCATGGCCACGTGCTGCGGGTCCTGTACGCCCTCGACGCCCCAGCCCTTGCGCAGGCAGAGCTGGTGCACCTGCTCCTTCAATTCGCTGATCGTGGTGACCTGGTCGTTCATAGCTGCCTCCGAAACATATTGCTACCGTATATTATAGCATATATTCACGGAATATGCAAATATGCAAATGCAAACAGAATTAACCTTCATGGTGTATAATTGTAGGGAATATGCAGAGAGCGGAGGAAGCTATGGCGAAGGAATATACCGCCCGCGACATACAGGTGCTGGAGGGGCTGGACGCGGTTCGCATGCGCCCGGGCATGTACATCGGCTCCACGGGCGCGCGGGGGCTCCATCATATGATATGGGAGATCGTGGACAACGCCATCGACGAGGCGGCCAACGGCTACGCCACGGAGATCACCGTGACGCTGAAAAAGGACGGTTCCTGCGAGGTCACGGACAACGGCCGCGGCATCCCGGTGGACATCCATCCCAAGCTGGGCGTGTCGGCGGTGGAGGTGGTCTACACCCAGCTCCACGCGGGCGGCAAATTCAACGACAAGAACTACGCCTATTCCGGCGGCTTGCACGGGGTGGGCGCGTCGGTGGTGAACGCCCTGTCCGAATGGGTGACCGTGGACGTGTACAAGGATTACAGCCACTATTTCGTGCGCTTCGAGTCCGTCATGGACCCCAAGACCAAGAAGATCATGAGCGGCCACACCGTCGCGCCCCTTGAGAAGGTGGGCAACACACGAAAGCGCGGCACGCAGGTGTGCTTCATGCCCGACCGGCGCGTGTTCGAGGACGTGCGCTTCAACGGCGACACCGTGCGGCGTCGGGTGCAGGAGCTGGCGTACCTGAACAAAGGCGTCAAGTTCATCTTCACCGACGAGCGGGTGAAGGACCCGGATCAGCGCACCCAGACCTACTGCTACGAGGGCGGCATGGCCGATTTCGTCAGGTACTTGAACGCCGACAAGAACCCCATCACCGAGCCCATCGTGTTCGAGGCCACCAAGGACGGCACCCTGGTGCGCGTGGCGATCCAGTACACCGACGGGTATACGGACAACATCTATTCCTACGTCAACAACGTGCCCACCCCCGAGGGCGGCACCCACGAGATCGGCTTCAAGACCGCCGTCACCAAGGCGTTCAACGACTTCGCCCGCCGCGCCGGTATCCTCAAGGAAAAGGACAACAACCTGGCCGGCGACGACTTCCGCGAGGGCATGACCGCGGTGGTGTACGCGGGCGTCAAGAACCCGCAGTTCGAGGGCCAGACCAAGGGCAGGCTGGGCAACACCGAGGTGCGCCCGGTGTACGAGGCGGTGTGCCTGGAGCAGTTGTCCATCTATCTGGACGACCTCAAGAACCAGGACTTCGCCCAGGCCATCGTGCAGAAGGCCGTCAAGGCCGCGAAGGTGCGCGAGGCGGCGCGCAAGGCCCGGGACATCGCCCGTCAGGCGGGCCAGTTGGAGGCCGCGCCGCTGGTGGGCAAGCTCTCAAGCTGCACGGGCCGCAACGCCGCGCTCAACGA
Source organism: Clostridia bacterium (assembly GCA_017471125.1). Lineage (GTDB taxonomy): Bacteria > Bacillota > Clostridia > Christensenellales > Aristaeellaceae > UBA2862. Next base: position 5,568 of record JAFUWR010000242.1, read on the forward strand.
GCTGTTCATCGTGGAGGGCGACTCGGCCGGCGGCTCCGCCAAGCAGGGCCGCGACCGGCGCTTCCAGGCGATATTGCCCCTGCGCGGCAAGCCGCTGAACGTGGAGAAGAAGAAGCTGGACCAGGTGCTCCAAAACGAGGAGTTCCGCTCCATCATCACGGCGCTGGGCACCGGCATCGGCGAGGAGTTCAATATATCGAAGCTCAAATACAACCGGGTCATCATCCTCTCGGACGCGGACCAGGACGGCGCGCACATCCGGGCCATACTGCTGACCTTCTTCTACCGCCACATGCGGGAGTTGATCACCGACGGCCACGTCTACATCGGCATGCCGCCGCTCTACAAGGTCGCCAAAGGGACCAAGACCCTTTACTGCTACGACGACAACGCCCTGCCCGCGGCCATCAAGTCGGTGGGGAAGGGCTACACGCTCCAGCGCTACAAGGGCCTGGGCGAGATGAATCCGGAGCAGCTCTGGGAGACCACGCTCAACCCCGACGGGCGCAAGCTGATGCGCGTGGGCATCGAGGACCTGATGGAGGTGGAGCGCAAGGTGACCGTGCTGATGGGCGACAAGGTGGAGCCCCGGCGCGAGTACATCAGCCGCTACGCCAACTTCAACAAAGAGGACAACTTCGTGCCGGTGACAGGAGAGTAAAGCATGGCAAGGAAAAAGAAGGACGACATGACGCCCCGCCGCCCGGAGGAGATCATCGAGAGGAACATGGAGGACGTGATGCACGATTCCATGATGCCGTATTCGGAATACGTCATCCTGGAGCGCGCGCTGCCCCGGGTGGAGGACGGCCTGAAGCCCGTCCAGCGGCGCATCCTCTACACCATGCACGAGCTGGGCAACACCTATGACAAGCCCCACCGCAAGTGCGCCCGCATCGTGGGCGACTGCCTGGGCAAGTTCCATCCCCACGGGGACACCTCCGTTTACGACGCGCTGGCCCGCATGGCCCAGCCCTTCGTGATGCGCACACAGCTGGTGGACGGCCACGGCAACTTCGGCTCCATCGACGGCGACAGCCCCGCCGCCATGCGCTACACCGAGGCCCGCATGACCCTGCAGGCCGAGGCGATGCTCAAGGACATCGAGAAGGACACGGTGGGCTTCCACCTGAACTTCGACGACACCATCAAGGAGCCGGACCTGCTGCCCGCCCGGTACCCGAACCTGCTGGTCAACGGCTCAAGTGGCATCGCCGTGGGCCTGGCGACCAACATCCCGCCCCACAACCTGGGCGAGGCCACCGACGCGGTGATCGCGCAGATCGACGACCCGGACATCACCACGGAAAAGCTGATGGCCGTCATGCCCGGCCCGGACTTCCCGACCGGCGGCCTGCTGGCGCGTGACGAGGAGCTCGTGCAGGCGTACGAGACGGGCCGCGGCAAATTGAAGGTCCGCGCCAAGGTGCACATCGAGGACGGCTCGGCGGGCCGTAAGCTCATCGTCATCGACGAGGTGCCCTACCAGGTCAACAAGGCCGCGATGCTCGAAAAGATACTGCGCGTGTCCGAGGAGAAGAAGGGCGTGCTGTCCAACATCCACGACATCCGCGACGAGTCCGACCGCATGGGCATGCGGGCCGTAATCGAGGTCAAGAAGGACTGCGACCCGGAGAAGGTGCTGAACGCGCTCTACAAGTATTCCGACTTGCAGGTGACGTTCGGGGTCAACATGGTGGCCATCGCCGAGGGCAAGCCCGTGCAGATGGGCATCAAGCAGATGATCGGCTACTACATCGACCACCAGAAGAACGTCGTCACCCGCCGCACGAAATACGAGCTGGCCCAGGCCGAGGCCCGCGCCCACATCCTGGAGGGGCTCATCATCGCCGTGGACAACCTGGACGAGGTGATCCGCCTCATCCGCGGCAGCAAGACGCCCAAGGAGGCCCGGGAAAAGCTGGTCGAGCGGTTCAAGCTCACGGAGATACAGGCCCAGGCTATACTGGACATGCGGCTGCAAAGGCTGACGAATTTGGAGGTCCTGTCGCTCAGGAAGGAATACGAGGAGCTCACCAAGACCATCGCGCGATTGAAGGGCATCCTAAACAGCGAGAAGAAGCTGATGGCCGTCATCAAGAAGGAGCTGCAGGAGGTCAGTGAGCAGTTCGCTGACCCCCGCCGCACGGAATTGGTGGATTCCTTCGAGGAGATCGTCGTCGAGGCGGAGAAGCCCGTCGCCGACGAGACCGTGGTGTTCATCACCCAGGCGGGCTTCGTGCGCCGCATGTCGCCGAAGACCTTCGACAAGGCGCTGGCGTCCGGCGACTTCGCCGACCCGCCGAGGGAGACCCTGCGCACCATGACCGACCGCAAGCTCATGTTCTTCACCGACATGGGCAACTGCTACCTGCTCCCGGCGGGCCAGATCAACGAATCGACCAAGCCCAAGGAGCGCGGCCTGCCGCTGGGCGGCGTGTTGGCGGGGCTTGAGAACGACGAACATTTGGCCGCGCTGCTGGACTCCGGCGACTGGCAGGGCGAGCTGCTGATGGCGACGGAGAAGGGCCTCATCAAGCGAAGTGCCCTGGCTGACTACAACATCCGCAAGTCCCGGTTCGCCGCCATCAATTTGAAGAACGGCGACAGGCTGCTGACCGTGCAGCGGCCCGAGGGCTTCGGAAGCGTACTGATCCTCACCCGCAGGGGCATGGCGATCCACTTCGCCGTGGAGGAGGTCTCCCTGATCGGGCGCACGGCGGCGGGCGTCAAGGCCGTCACCCTCGCCCCGGACGACAGCGTGGCCTTCGCGTTCCTCCACAACTCGGAGGGGGAGGTCGTCATGATCTCCGAGATGGGCTACATGAAGCGCTGCCTGCTCATCGACTTCGACCGGCAGGCCCGGGGCGGCAAGGGCGTGAAGGCGTTCAACTTCCTAAAGAACGGCCAGAACGGTTCCTACATCGCGGGGGCGCTGACCGTCACCGAGCCCTACGCCTTCCGCATCGTGCAGAAGAACGGCACGACGACGCCCTGCGACACCGAGAGCGTCGCCATCGAGCCGCGCACCGGCAGGGGACAGCCCTACGCCGTGGTGGTGCTGGACGACGTGGTCACGGGATTGGTCAGGGCATGATAAAAGGGACGCCGCGCGGCGTCCCTTTCATCATGGGTCTATCACAGGTAGCGGTCGATGAGGTCGATGGCGTCGAAGTTGCCCTCGGCGATGGCCAGCTCCATCATCTGGCCGACGCTCTGCGGGTCGGCCCTGTCCGCGAAGCGCGCGACGATGTCCCAGCGCTTCTCCTGGGCGCGGGCGAGGCACAGCCGCCCGAAATACTCGGCGGGGAGCGCGTCGCCCAGCTTCGCCAGGAAGTCGTAGTCTTCGGCCTGTACGATGGCGTTGGCCAGGGTCTCCTTCTGGGCCGGGTTCATGCAGTGCTCCGCGAGCTGCAGGACCAGCACGTGGGCGCTGGACTTGTAGGCGGCCACGGCGATCTGGTCGGCGCAGTTGTCCAGCGAGATCTGTTCGGCGTAGGTGGACAGCCACTGCCAGTTCTCCGCCTTGGCCGCGGCCAGCGCGATCTTCTCCTGCAATTCATCCTCGAACTGCCAGACGTGGTCGCCCAGCCAGCCCCAGTTGCCAGCCTCGATGGCGGCGTCGATGGTGCGGGTGTCCGCGTAGCCGTTCAGGTGCTCCAGCACCCAGTCGTGCATGCCCAGGCCGTTGGCCTTGCGGGCCACCTCGCGGATGAAGTCCTCGTCGTCGATGTCGCCGATGTGCTCGGCCAGCCAGTCCCACTTCTCGTCCTGCAACGCCCGCTCGCAGGCGGCGCGGCGCAGGGCCTTGGCCCGCTCCTCACGGGAGCGCGCGCCCTCCACGAAGCTGTTGTAGGCGTTGGCGACCTCGTTGACCACGTCGCCGCTGATCTTCACGGCCTTGCGGGCCACCTGCTCCACGCCCCGGCCGAAGTCGTTCAGGGCGCGGCCGATGTCCTCGCCGGGCTTGCAGCCACCCGTCTGGGCGGCGTCCTGCGCCATGCGGTTGCCCTCAGCGGCCAGCTTCGCCAGCTTGTCCACCATCTCCCGCTTGAGGAAGGGCGCGATGCGCTGCAGGGTCTCCCAGGTGATCTCTGTCTCCGGGTTCTGGATGAGCTTCTCCAGGCACTCCCGGGACACGAAGGGCGCGAACCGGGCGATGTCCGCGGCGGTCAACTGGTCCTTGTGCTCGAGGAGCAGCGCGTCCACCGCCTGCCGGGACATGAACGGGGCCATCTGCAACAGCTTCTCCAGGTCGAAGGGCTGCGGCTCTGCCTTGGGCGCTTCCTCCGCCTGGGGCGGGGTCTCCCCGGTCACCGCGTCCTGGGCGCCGTCGTCCTCGTCGTCCTTCACGGGCTGGAAGATGCCGTTGACGATATTGTTGAAGAAATTCCCGATGTTCTGTATGGGCTCCTCCAGGGGCGAACGGTTCTCCAGCCGCTCCGGGGGCACCTCGCCGTTCAAGAGCTGTTCCATGGTGATGCCGAACAGCCGCGTCAATTCCATCAGCGTCTGCACGTCCGGCAGCGCCGCGCCGTTTTCCCACTTGGAAACGGCCTGATGGGAGACATTCAGTGCCGCCGCGAGCTGCTGCTGGGTCATGTTCCGG
>JAFUWR010000243.1 GCA_017471125.1 Clostridia bacterium
CCACGCGGAGCTGCTGGCGATCCGTGAGGCGTCCCGCGCCGCGGGCGACTGGCGGCTCAACGACTGCACCCTGTACGCCACGCTGGAGCCCTGCCCCATGTGCGCGGGGGCCATCGTGCAGGCCCGGGTGGGTCGGCTGGTGTACGGCGCGGCGGACCCCGGCCAGGGCTGCGCGGGCAGCCTGTACCGCATCCCCGAGGATCCGGCCTTTCCCCACTTCTGTCCCTCGGACGGCGGGACGCTGGCGGGGGAGTGCAGGGCGCTGCTGGAGCGCTTCTTTGACGACAGACGCAAAAAGGTTAATGTAAAACATTAAAAACATATTGACAAACGATGCGCGGCGTGGTATGATGTGTCCATCAGCTGATCCAACCTCATCTTGAAGGAGACATCGCCATGAAAAAACTCGATCGCGCCGTCATCATCATTTCCAGGATCGTCGAAGTGTTCATGTGGGTGGGCACGGGCATGTCCGTCGTCATCGCCGTGCTGGCCGCGGTGGGCAAGCCCGAGCTGATCCGCTTCTTCACCGACGCCACGTCCGGCACGGACCTGCTCATATCCGGCGACTTCGCCCTGCGGGCGCTGGACGCTCAAGGCCGGCCCGCGCTGTCCGCTTTCGTGATCTTCTTCATCACCCTGGCGCTGACCCTGGGGCTGATGGCCATGTGCGCCCGGAACGTGCATTTGATCTTCAAGACCTCCGAGGGCAAGACCTGGTTCTCCAAGGGGGAGACCCCCTTCCAGCCCGACAACATCCGCATGGTGCGCGAGATCGGCATCTTCATGATCGCCATCCCCGCGGTGCGGTTCGTCATGTCCGTCGTCGCCCGCATCGTCCTCGGGCCGGACATGGTGGAATCCAGCCTGGGCATGGAGAAGCTGTTCGTGGGCCTGGTGGCGCTGGCATTGAGCCGCTACTTCGCCTACGGCATGCAGCTGCAAAACGACGTGGACGGCCTGCTGTGAGGTGATACCGTGGGCAAGATCATATTAAAGCTGGACGTGGTCATGGCCGACCGCCGCATGTCCCTGAACGCGCTCGCCGACCGCATCGGCATCTCCAACGTCAACCTCTCCAAGATCAAGAACAACAAGGTCACCGCCGTGCGCTTCTCCACCCTCGCCGGCATCTGCGAGGCCCTCAAGTGCACGCCGGGGGACATATTGAAATACGTGGAGGATGAATGAAAAGGCGCGATCCCCGGTCCGACCGGGGATCGCGTTTTATGCGATTGCATGAATATACAGTTAACTTGCATAAATTCGGCGAAATTTAACGCTATAAACGTATATTTCGGCTTGACACTGTATATTTTTGGGCTATAATAGAGCCATTGAATGAAATTGCGCCGGGGACGGCGCGCAAGGAGCGTTTACGATGAAAAAGATCATGAATAAGGAATTCAAGAAGATCGTGCTGGCGTATTCCGGCGGTCTGGACACCTCGATCATCATCCCGTGGCTGAAGGAGAACTATCCGGGCTGCGAGGTCATCGCGGTATCGGCCAACGTGGGCCAGGTGGGCGAGCTGGACGGCCTGGAGGAAAAGGCCATCAAGACCGGCGCGAGCAAGCTGTACGTGGAGGACCTGAACCAGGAGTTCATCGACGACGTGGTCATCCCGTCCATGCAGGCGGGCGCGAAGTACGAGAACGTGTACCTGCTGGGCACCTCCTTCGCGCGGCCCATCATCGCCAAGCGGCTGGTGGAGATCGCCAAGAAGGAGGGCGCGGACGCCATCGCCCACGGCTGCACCGGCAAGGGCAACGACCAGGTGCGCTTCGAGCTGGCCATCAAGGCCTTCGCGCCGGACATGCCGGTGATCGCCCCCTGGCGGCTGTGGGACATCAAGGGCCGTGACGAGGAGATCGACTACGCCGAGGCCCACAACGTGCCGCTGAAGATCAGCCGGGAGACCAACTACTCCAAGGACAAGAACATGTGGCACCTGTCCCACGAGGGCCTGGAGCTGGAGGACCCCGCCCAGGAGCCCAAGTACGCCGGCAACATGGAGATGGGCGTGACCCCGGAGGAGGCCCCGGACGAGGGCGAGTACATCTCCATCGACTTTGAAAAGGGCGTGCCCGTGGCCGTCAACGGCGAGAAGATGAACTCGGTCGACCTGGTGTGGAAGCTCAACGAGCTGGGCGGCAAGCACGGCATCGGCATCATCGACATCGTGGAGAACCGGCTGGTGGGCATGAAGTGCCGCGGCGTCTACGAGACCCCCGGCGGGACCATCCTCTACGCCGCCCACGAGAAGCTGGAGCAGATCACCCTCGACAAGGCCACCATGCACTACAAGCAGAAGCTGGTGCTGGAGTTCGCGGACCTGGTGTACAACGGCCAGTGGTACAGCCCCCTGCGGGAGGCCATGAGCGCCTTCGTCACCGAGACCCAAAAGACCGTCACCGGCACCGTCAAGCTCAAGCTCTACAAGGGCAACATCATCGGCGCGGGTATGACCAGCCCGTACAGCCTCTACGACCCGGAGATCGTCACCTTCGACGAGGACGAGGTCTACGACCAGACCTGGGCCGACGGCTTCATCACCCTCTACGGCCTGCCCACCCAGGTGTACGCCAAGATGAAGCAGAAGGCCGGGCTGGAATAAACCCAACGATAGGATACAGCGCCCCTCCCATCCGAACGCGATGGGAGGGGCGCTTTTTTCATGCCAGATCGCCGCCGCCCTCCTCCACGCCGATCTCGTCCAGGTAGGCGCGGATGTAGGGGAGGGCGATGCCGACGGTGATGTTATGGGAGGGCATCTTGCTGATGCGGATGAAGTCGTCGGCCTCGTCGAAGGGGCAGAGGCGGCGGATCTCGTCGTAGAGGCGGCGGATGTCGGCCTCGGTGAAGTAGGGGGCCAGGTGCCCGCCGAGGATGAAGTCCACGTCGTAGACCAGATGCAGGTGGGCGATGAGCGCGCCGAGGTTCCGGAGGTAGGCGCTCCAGGACGCCACGGCCTCGGCGTCGCCCATGCGCATGACCTCGAAGAACTCCTCCACCGTCCGGTCGCCCACCAGCGCCCGCCGGGACAGCAGCGTGTCCCAGCAGCCCCGCTTGCCGCAGTAGCACACATCGCCGTCGGGCTTCACCTGGATGTGCTCGAAGGTGGAGTTGTGGCCGTGCTTGCCGGACATGATCTGCCGGTTGGCGATGGCCGCGCCGCCCAGGTGGGCGCTCAGGGACAGGTAGACGCCGTTTTTCAGCTCCGGCGACACCCAGATCTCCGACAGCGCCGCGCCCTGCGGGTCGTGGAAGAAGCGGCAGGGGAGGCCGATCTCGTTCTCGAACACGTCCACAGTCAGCCCGGTGCAGCCCAGGATCGCGCCGTAGACCATGCTGCGCCCGTCCTCGGAGGCCAGGCCCTGGGCCGATATGCCCACGCCCAGGATGCGGTCCCGCGGCACCTCCAGCGCGTCGATGAAGCGGTTGATGGCGGCGCACACGGATTTGTAGTAGGCGGGCTCGTGGGCGAAGCGCTGCTCCACCACCTCCCGGCGCAGCTTGTCGCCGTACAGGTCGATGGCGATGATCTTCACCTTCGCCCGCAGTATCTCCACGCCCACCGCCGCCCGGTAGTCCGGCACGATGGAGTAGGCCGCGGCCTTACGCCCGATCTGGTCGGCCTCGATCTGCCCGCTGCGGCAGATGAGCCCGTCCCCCTCGAGCTCGGCCAAATTCGTCGCCACCGTGGGGCGCGACAGCCTGAGCGCGTACAGCATGTCCTGCTGGCTCGCCCTGCGCTTCTGGTAGATATAATTGTAGATCTGCTGGCGGTTGTTCGTCTTGATCCTGCCGGGCGTGATGCGATCGGCCATGCCTCCGCCTCCCGTGTACTCATTCCTCACCAATGGTGAGACTTATCTAATCTTTATCTTATCAGATTATGCCGTTTGCTGCCAATCCACAAATTGCACTAAATTTTGTCAAATTATTTGTCTAAATTTTTGTGTTGACAAACGCTTGTGTTTGACATATAATAAAGGCAATTAAAGCAAATGATTTTACAAAATAAAAGTTGTAAACGAATTGCGTAATTGCACTACAAAACGAGGAGGCGCTACCATGGGGATCATTGAGAAGATGAGACTGGACGGCAAGAAGGGCTTCGTCACCGGCGCGGCCCGCGGCATCGGCAAGTGCACCGCCACCGCTTTCGCGGAGGCCGGCGCGGACGTGGCCATCGTGGACCTGGACATCGAGGTCGCCCAGCAGACGGCGAAGGAGATCGCCGAGGCCACCGGCCGCAAGGTCATCGCCATCAAGTGCGACGTGACCAGCGAGGAGGACGTGCAGAGCATGGTCGACACCGTCGTCAAGGAACTGGGCGGCCTGGACTTCTGCCACGCCAACGCGGGCATCTGCATCAACGCGCCCGCCGACCAGATGACCTATCAGCAGTGGCTCAAGAACATGGACGTGAACATCAACTCCGTGTTCCTGACCGACACCATCGCAGGCCGCTACATGCTGGCCCACGGCGGCGGCTCCATCATCAACACCGCCTCCATGTCCGGCCACATCGTCAACGTGCCCCAGCCCCAGTGCGCCTACAACGCCTCCAAGGCCGCGGTCATGCAGTTGACCAAGTCCCTGGCCGTGGAGTGGGCCAAGCGCAACGTGCGCGTCAACTCCATCTCCCCCGGGTACATCGGCACCGAGCTGGTGCTGGCCGCGCCGCACCTGAAGGCCCTCATCGACCAGTGGAACGCCATGGCCCCCATGGGACGCCTGGGCAAGCCCGAGGAGCTGGAGAGCATCTGCGTGTACCTGGCGGGCGACACCGCGTCCTTCACCACCGGCTCCGACTTCGTCATCGACGGCGCGTTCACCTGCTTCTAAATCCCAATTCGCATCCTGCGCCCGGAGGGCGTAACAATAATATGAAGGAGAGAAGAACCATGAAGAAGCTCGTTTCCCTGATCCTCGCTGCCCTGATGCTGCTGAGCGTTTTCGCGCTGGCCGAGTCCACCGGCGACACCGAAGGTGTCCAGGCGGGCCCCGAGTTCTACGCCAAGGCTGACCTGTCCGTGCTGAACGGCAAGAAGCTGGGCATCACCATCCAGTCCCTGCAGAACGCCTACTGGGCCGGCGTCATGACCGCCCTGGGCGAGGTGCTGGACGCCGCCGGCGCGGAGTACACCATCGTCGCCTGTGACGACTCCTCCGCCACCCAGATCGGCCAGATCGAGAACTTCGTGTCCGCGGGCTGCGACCTGATCATGGCCCATCCGTCCGACGCCGCCGCCATCGAGGACGCTATGGCCGAGGCCCGCGCCGCCGGCATCAAGACCATGTGCTGGGACGACCCCATGGAGAACACCGACGCCAACTGGATCCTGGACAACACCTACCTGGGCACCGAGATCGGCAAGCTGGCCGGCGCGTTCATCAACGAGCACTACTCCGAGGACAACAAGGCCCAGGTCATCGTGATCGGCTATCCCCAGACCAAGATCCTGCTCGAGCGCGAGGAAGGCATCATGGCCGGTCTGGCCGAAGTCTGCGACGGCAAGTATGAGATCGTCGCCAACCAGGCGGGCATCATCGCCTCCGACGCCCAGACCGCCGTCGAGACCACGCTGAACGCCTATCCGAACGCCAAGGTCGTGGCCGGCATCGGCGCCGGCGCCATGATCGGCGCGGACGAGGCCCTGAACATCTACACCAACGGCGACATCCCCGAGGACATGGGCGTGTTCACCACCGACGTCACCAAGCAGCAGCTCGAGCAGCTGGCCGACCCCACCTACCCCGCCAAGGGCATCATCGGCTTCGAGGGCTCTGACGAAGACACCGCCACCGCCTGCGCCTCCATGTACGCCCTGATCCTGGCCGACGAAGTGGGCGCTCAGAACGTGTTCCGCGGCGTGACCCCCATCACCGAGGAGACCGTCGCCGAGATCACCGCCGGCATGAAGTAAACCACAGTCCCCTGATCGTGCCCCTTCCCCTCCTGGGAGGGGGCACAGCCTATATCAAACGGGGAATGGGAAACGGGATAGGCGGGCGAGCGGTCCACACCGCCGCGCCGTGTCATGAAACGGCCTCGCCCGCCGCATCGGTCCGCCGCCTGTCCCCATTCCCCCTTTACATGAAAATCCCGACCATCCCATTCTTCAAGAAGGAGGCTGCCCAATGAGCGAAGATTTCGTGCTCGAATTGGAGCACATCCGAAAGGAATATCCCGGCGTCGTGGCGCTCAAGGACGTCACGCTTCAGCTCCGCCGGGGCGAGATCCTCGGCCTGATCGGCGAGAACGGCGCGGGCAAATCCACCCTCATCAAGTGCTGCTCCGGCGCGGTGGTGCCCACGTCCGGCAAGATCAAGATCAACGGCAAGTCGTTTGACCGCATGACGCCCCAGCTGGCCGCAGAGAACGGCATCGCCATCATCTACCAGGAGTTCAACAACGTCAAAGAGCTGTCGGCTGCCGAGAACATGTTCCTGGGCCGTCCCATCCGCAAGGGCATCACCATCGACCGCAAGGCGATGGAGGCCGAGGCGGCGAAGGCCTTCGAGCAGCTGCGCATAAAGATAAACCCTCGTGAGCTGGTGAAGAACCTATCGGTCGGCTACCAGCAGATGATCGAGATCGCCAAGGCGGTCCAGCAGAACGCCCAGGTGCTCATCATGGACGAGCCGAGCGCGCCGCTCACCAACAACGAGGTCGACGCCATGTTCGAGGTCGTGAACCTCTTAAAATCCAAGGGCGTCTCCATCATCTACATCTCCCACAGGTTGGAGGAGATATTCTACCTGTCCGACCGCATCGAGGTCATCCGCGACGGCGAGTACGTGGACACCCTCATCACGCCCAACGCCACCGAGGACCAGCTCATCCAGATGATGGTGGGCCGCGAGATGACTCAGAAGTACCCCGAGCGCAAGCCCTGCGTGGACGAGAGCAAGGTGGTATTGGAATTGAAGAACGTCACCGGCAACGGCGACAGGAACATGTCCCTCAAGATCCACGCCGGCGAGGTGCTGGGCCTGGGCGGGCTGGTGGGCGCGGGGCGCACGGAGCTGGCGCAGGTCATCTTCGGCGCGAAGCCCAAGGAGTCCGGCCAGATATTCTTAAATGGCAAGGAGATCGCCCCCAAGTCTCCCCGTGAGGCCATCGACTTAGGCATCGCCATGCTGCCCGAGGACCGCAAGCGCCACGGCGCGCTGCTGGGCGTGTCCATCAAGAACAACATCAACATGCCCACCTACGACCGCATCTCCAAAATGAGCGTCATCGACCTGGGCACCGAGAAGAAGCGCGCGGAGAAGTACCGCGAGGAGATACAGATCAAGTGTCCCACCATCAACCAGCTCGTGAAGAACCTGTCCGGCGGCAACCAGCAGAAGGTCATCCTGGGCAAATGGCTGGCGGCGGACAGCCAGCTCATCATCTTCGACGAGCCGACCCGCGGCATCGACGTGGGCGCGAAGTACGAGATCTACAAGCTCATCAACGAGCTGGTGGAGCAGGGCCGCGCCGTGCTGATGATCTCCTCCGAGATGGAAGAACTGATCGGCATGTCCGACCGCATCATCGTGCTGGCCGAGCGCGAGATGACCGGCGAGCTCAAGCGGGAAGAATTCGACGCCAACACCATCATGGCCATGGCCTCGGCGATCGTGGATCAAAAGGAGGTTTCGTGATATGGAGAACCGAGTAAACGTCAAGGATATCGTGAGGACCAACGCCATCTGGCTGGTGTTCCTCGTTGAGGTCCTCTTCTTCGCCGTGTTCAGCAAGGGCACCTTCGTGTCCGGCAACAACATCGTCAACATCATGCGCCAGGTCTCCTACTATGGCATCGCCTCCGTCGGCATGACCTTCGTCATCCTGATCGCCGGCATCGACCTGTCCATCGGCTCCATCATCACGCTGGTCAACATGGTCTGCGCCTTCATCATGGTCAACATGGGCTGGAACATGTGGATCGCCATCATCATCTCCCTGTGCATCGCCGTGCTGATCGGCCTGCTGAACGGCTTCATGGTGGCCACCGTGGGCATGCCCGCCCTGATCGCCACCTTCGCCTCCCAGACCATCTTCGAGGGCCTCGCGTTCCTCATCACCAACGGCCGCCCCATCTCCGGCTTCACCAAGACCAACCCCGCCATCAACTTCTTCGCCCGCTGGACCCTGGGCCCCATCCCGTGGTGCGCCATCATCATGGCCATCTGCTTCGCGGTGGGCTCCTTCATCCTGAACCGCTCCTACTTCGGCCGCTACTTCTACGCCATCGGCGGCAACGAAGAGGCCGCGGAGCTCTCCGGCATCCTGGTCAACAAGATGAAGTACCTGATATACGCCCTGTCCGGCTTCTTCGCGGGCTTGGCTGGCATCGTGCTGCTGTCCCGCTCCGGCTCCGCCCAGACCACCGTCGGCAAGGGCCTCGAGTTCGACGTCATCACCTGCGTGGTGCTCGGCGGCGTGTCCGTCAACGGCGGCATCGGCCGCATCTCCGGCGTCGTCGCGGGCGTGCTCATCATCGGCTCCCTCACCAACGGCATGATCCTGCTGAACGTGTCCGAGTACATCCAGATGGTGGTCAAGGGCCTCGTGCTCGCCGCCGCCGTCGGCCTCGACTGCATGTCCAATAAGGGGAAGAGCAACTAAGACGATAGGAGGTTGACGCAACATGTCCAACAAGACCTTTTACATGACCGACATCGAGAAGATCGAGGTCGGCGAAGCCCCGATGCCCGTGGCGGGCCCGGACGACGTGATCATCAAGGTCCAGTCGGTGGGCGTGTGCGGCTCCGACCTGCACTACTACCGCTCCGGCTCCATCGGCGACTTCAAGGTGGAATTCCCCTTCATACTGGGCCACGAGGCCGCGGGCATCGTCGCCGAGGTGGGGGAGAACGTCAGGACCCTCGCCCCCGGCGACCGGGTGTGCATGGAGCCCGGCGTGCCCTGCATGAAGTGCGAGGAGTGCCTGTCCGGCCACTACAACCTGTGCAAGGACGTGCGGTTCTGGGCCACCCCGCCCTATGACGGCGTGCTGAGCGAGTACATCGTCCACCCGGCGGCGTTCACCTTCAAGCTCCCAGACAACATGTCCTTCACCGAGGGCGCGCTGGTGGAGCCGCTGGCCATCGGCCTGCACGCCTGCAACCAGGGCGGCGTCAAGCTGGGCCAGACCGTGGTCATCATGGGCGCGGGCTGCATCGGCCTGGTGAGCCTGCTGGCGGCCAGGGCCTACGGCGCGACCCAGGTGGTCGTGGGCGACGTGATCGACAAGCGGCTCGAAAAGGCCGCCGAGCTGGGCGCGATCCCCGTGAACACCAAGAGCGAGGACATCGTGGCGAAGGTGATGGAATTGACCGACGGCCGCGGCGCGGACGTCTGCATCGACTGCGCGGGCTTCTCCTCCACCGTGGATAACTGCCTGTCCGCCGCCAGGCCCGCCGGGACCGTCATCATCGTCGGCCTGGGCGAGGACCGCGTCAACGGCTTCAACACCAGCGTCATGTCCACCAAGGAGCTGACCGTCAAGTCCATCTTCCGCTATCGCAACCTCTATCCCACCGCCATCAACGCCATCGCCGACGGCCGCATCAACGTGGGCGCCATCGTGTCCCATCGGTTCACCTTCGACGATACCATCAACGCCTTCGCCACCTGCCACAGGGACATCCGCAATGTCGTGAAAGGCGTTATCGAGTATTGACTTTTAGAGTGAAGAGTGGAGAGTCAAGAGTGAAGATCAAGCAGGAGCAAATCATCTCCACTCTCCACTCTTTTTTTCGGGAGGAAGATAGCATGAAATTAAACTACAACGGCATAAAAGATGTTGCGGCCTGGCAGAGGGCGGGCATCGCCCTGCCGCCCTACGACCCCGAGGCGCTGGCACGGCGGACCGTGGCCGACCCCCGCTGGGCGCACTTCGGCATCGGCAACATCTTCCGCATCTTCGTGGGTTCCATCGCGGACAGGCTGCTGCGGGACGGGCTGATGGACCGGGGCATCACCTGCGTCGAGACCTTCGACTACGACGTGGTGGACAAGATATATACACCCTACGACAACCTGGCCCTGGCCGTGTTCCTGAAGGCCGACGGCACGGTGGACCGGCAGGTGCTGGGCCCGCTGTCCGAGGCCATCAAGGCCCGGTCCGACGATCCCGCGGCCTGGGCGCGGCTGAAGGCCGTGTTCACGGCCCCCGGCTTCCAGATGGCGACCTTCACCATCACCGAGAAGGGCTACGCCCTGCGCAACGCGGGCGGCGCGTACTTCGGCTACGTGCAGGCCGACATGCAGAACGGGCCGGAGCAGGTCACCGGGGCGATGGGCATCGTCACGGCGATGCTGTACGCCCGCTACCTCGCCGGGAAGTACCCGCTGGCGCTGGTCAGCATGGACAACGTGGCCCGCAACGGCGAGAAGCTGCGCAACTCCGTCATGGAGACGGCCATGGTCTGGCGCGAGCTGGGCCACGTGGACCAGGGCTTCGTGGACTACGTGTCCGACGAATCCGTGGTCAGCTTCCCCTGGACGATGATCGACAAGATCACGCCCCGGCCCAGCGTGGAGGTGGCCAACGCCCTCGAGGCCGACGGCGTGGAGGCCATGCAGCCGGTGATCACCTCCAAGCGCACCTACATCGCGCCCTTCGTCAACGCCGAGGGCCCCCAGTACCTGGTGGTGGAGGACAACTTCCCCAACGGCCGCCCGCCGCTGGAAAAGGCCGGGGTGTACATGGCCGACCGGGTGACGGTGAACCGCTCCGAGCGCATGAAGGTCACCGCCTGCCTGAACCCCATCCACACTGCCCTGGGGCCGTATGACGTGCTGCTGGGCTACGCGCTGTTCGCCGACGGCATGTCCGACCCGCAGCTCTCCGTGCTGGCGGACACCGTGGGCTACAAGGAGGGCCTGCCGGTGGTGGAGGACCCGGGCATACTGTCGCCCAGGGCGTTCATCGACGAGGTCATCCACGAGCGCTTCCCCAACAAGTACCTGGGCGACACCAGCATGCGCATCTGCACCGACATCTCCCAGGGCGTGGCCTTCCGCTTCGGCGAGACCATCAAGGCCTACGTGGCCAAGGACGGCACGGCCAAAGACCTGCTGGGCATCCCCGTGGCCATCGCGGGCTGGCTTCGGTACCTGCTGGCCGTGGACGACGCCGGGAACGGCTACGCGCTGGCCCCCGACCCCATGGACGAGGAGCTGACCGAACAGCTCAAGGGCATCGAGGTCGGGAAGCCCGAGACTTATGCCGGGCAGCTTCGCCCCATCCTCGAAAACGTCAATATCTGGGGCGTGGACCTCTACGCCGTCGGCCTGGGCGAGAAGATCGAGACCATCTTCCGCGAGCAGCTTGCCGGTCCCGGGGCGGTGCGGAGGACGCTGGTCAAGTATTTGGGATAACCACAAATATAAAGCCAAGGGAGCTGTTTCCGTATGAACAGCTCCCTCGGCTTTACCGGGCAGGACGGTGGGCGTACCAGTCCCCACATCTCTTTTCTGCCACTGCGGCGCGTAGAAGTACCAACTCTCTACCTCGTCCTGCAACTCTATTATACCACGGGAAGGGCGAATTGTAAAGCCCCACGGTGCGGTCAAATCGCCCCATCGCCAAAGATGATCGGGTTGGCCTTTGCCAGCCGACGGAGCCGCTTGGGACCAATGGGGTACATCGTCACCACAAAGCTGCGGTCAGCCGCATCCTCAACGCGCGCCAGCTTCACAACGACGTTCACGCCATCGCGATCCGTCTTGCCGATGAACATCGCGGTACGCTCATTCTTATGGTCCGCTAAAATCAGAAGCGGCGATCGTATTGCTGACACGATAAAGCGGCTGTAATATTCATGATCTCCTGGATGGTGGGCTTTAATGTGTGCAAAGCGTTCATCGCTGATCCACACCGTGGGCTTTACCGCGCCCCAGTAGGAGAGCACGGCATCGTTTGTAATGATGATTTCCATAAATCGCGGCCTTTGGCTTTTTTGCTATTATACCACATCCATCCCCATCTGTCCATGAAAAGTACGAGAATGAAAGAGATAGAGGCGAAGTTAGAGCAATATAATCTTAATTTGACATAACTAACCTTTCCGTGTATAATACCCATGAGGAAGCGAGCGCTTCCACCTCCTTGCCGGGGGTCCTCCTGCATACGGGACGCCCGGCGACAGAAAGAAGGCGTCCGATATTTGCTGCATATCGGGCGCCAAATCCTTTATACTAAACGTGGAAAGGATGGAATGAAAACCATGAACAGCTTTGAGATCAGCAAGGTCTATGGCCGGGAGATCATCGACTCCCGCGGCAACCCCACCGTGGAGGCGGAGGTCGTGCTGGCCAACGGCGTGATCGGCCGCGGCGCCGCGCCCTCCGGCGCGTCCACCGGCGAATTCGAGGCGCTGGAGCTGCGCGACGGCGACAAGGCCCGCTTCGGCGGCAAGGGCGTCGCCAAGGCCGTGAACAACGTCAACACCGTCATCGACGCGGCGGTCCGGGGCATCGACGCCCGCGACACCTACGCCGTGGACGCGGCCATGCTCAAGGCCGACGGCACCAAGGACAAGTCCAACCTGGGCGCGAACGCCATCCTGGCGGTGTCCATCGCCGCGGCCAAGGCCGCGAGCGAGGCGCTGGGCGTGACGCTGCACCAGTTCCTGGGCGGCGTACAGGGCAACAACCTGCCCGTCCCCATGATGAACATCCTGAACGGCGGCGCGCACGCGGACAGCTCCGTCGACACCCAGGAGTTCATGGTCATGCCGGCGGGCGCGCCGTCCTTCAAGGAGGGCCTGCGCTGGTGCGCCGAGGTGTTCCAGACGCTGAAGAAGCTCATCAAGGACATGAAGGACGTGACCGCGGTGGGCGACGAGGGCGGCTTCGCGCCCAACAGCCTGGGCGGCGACGAGGACGCCATCGAGCTCATCCTGAAGGCCATCAAGACCGCGGGCTACGAGCCCGGCCGCGACTTCGTGCTGGCCATGGACGCCGCCGCCTCCGAGTGGAAGAGCGAGAAGGGCAAGGGCTTCTATCACCAGCCCAAGTCCGGCCGCGACTTCACCTCCGACGAGCTGATCGAGCACTGGGCGTCCCTGGTGGAGAAGTACCCGATCATCTCCATCGAGGACGGCCTGGACGAGGAGGACTGGGAAGGCTGGCAGCGGATGACCGCCAAGCTGGGCGGCAAGGTGCAGCTCGTGGGCGACGACCTGTTCGTCACCAACACCGAGCGCCTGGCCAAGGGCATCAAGCTCGGCTGCGGCAACTCCATCCTCATCAAGCTCAACCAGATCGGCTCCGTGTCCGAGACCCTCGAGGCCATCAAGATGGCGCACAAGGCCGGCTACACCGCCGTGACCTCCCACCGCTCCGGCGAGACCGAGGACACCACCATCGCCGACCTGGCCGTGGCGCTGAACACCCGGCAGATCAAGACCGGCGCGCCGAGCCGCTCCGAGCGCGTGGCGAAGTACAACCAGCTCCTGCGCATCGAGGAGTCCCTGGGCGACAACGCCGTCTATCCGGGCTTCGCGGCGTTCAACGTGAAGCGGTAAAACATAGGCACTGAAAAGGCAGGCCGCGCGGCCTGCCTTTTGCTATCCGATCATGCGCCCGACGAGCCAGTACAGCCCGCCGACCAGCGCCGCGACGGGGATCGCCGCCGGGATGAGCATCACCATCTTCCACTGCTTGACGTGAACGCTGTGCCAGGTGTGCTCCAGGTCCTCCGCCCCGGGGATGCGCCACCAGTCGGACAGCGCCACCCAAATGGTGTCGATGACCAGCCAGTCGAAGAACTCCGCGCCGAGGAAAAGGACATAATATTGCCAGCAGCAGTCCCAGTAGCGCCGCGCCCCGTTGACGCACACGACCATCACCAGGGGCACGAGCACCATCCACGCCACGAGCAGTATGAACGCGAAATTCCGCCTGCGCCGAAGCTCGTCGTCCGTGATGAGGCCCAGCTCCACCGCCCGGTCCCGGACGACCTTCGGGTAGAAGAATATCCCGCCGATGGGCCCGCGTTTGTGCACCAGTATCGCCATGTACAGCGCGTAGCAGGCCCACAGTATCAGTATCTCGATCAGCAGCTTTCCGACCATGTCATTCCCTCCGTTCAGGCGGGGCCGTCGCGGACCGCGCGACGGCGGCCCTGTATCTCGGCAGCAATAGCAGCAGCATCAGGAAAAAGCTCACCACGTAGCTCAGGTACACCACGCGCATGGTGGGAAAGCGCGGGATCAGCAGCCGACACCAGAGCACGCGGAACAGGCTGTAACAGATCAGCGTGGCGAACATGGGGTAGGCCGTGTCGCCCAGGCCCTTGATGGTCCCGAGGTAGACCTGGTTGATGGCGTAGACCACGTAGAAGGGCAGCGTCCAGATCACCGCCTCGTGGGCGTTGAACAGTATGGCAGGCTCCCTGGTGAACAGCTTCAAGAGCCACGGCGACGCGGCGGAGAGCGCGAGGCTCAGCGGCAGGATGACCCCCGCCATCGTGCCCACGCTCAGCCGCAGGGCCGACCTGACGCGGTCGAGCCTGCCCGCGCCCAGGTTCTGCCCCACGAAGCTGGTCAGCGCGATGCCGTAGGCAAACGCGGGCAGGTACAGGCAGCCCTCCAGCTTGGCGAACAGGGTCATCCCGGCGATGGCGTCGGGGCCGAAGCCGTTGATGTTGACCTGTATCAGCAGCGAGGACACGCTCATGAACAGCGCCTGCAAGCCCGCGGGCAGGCCGATGCCGACCACCCGGCCCAGCTCGTTCAATGTCAGCCCGTCGCCGAAGGGCCGCAGGGCCAGCCCGCCCTTCAACCGGGCCAGGTAGATGAGCACCATGCCCGCTAGCAGCCACTGGGAGCACAGCGTGGCCGCCGCCGCGCCGACGATGCCCTTGTGCAGCACGGCCACCAGCGCGATGTCCAGCGCCAGGTTGCAGGTCACGGAGATGGAGTAGAACAGCAGCGGCGTCCGGGTGTCCCCGATGGAGCGCAGGAACGCCGCGCCCACGTTGTAGAGCATCTGCGCGGCCAGCCCGCAGGCGCAGACCCGGAAGTACCGCGCCGCCCCGGGCCGCACCGCGTCGGGACTGCGCAGCAGCCGGAGGATCGGGTCGGCCCCGCAGGCGCTCAGCACCGACAGGCCCAGCCCGATGAGGAGCACCATGCGGACGACGGCGTTCAGGGTGCGGTTCAGCTCCCGGTAGTCGTAGGCCCCGTAGAGCCGCGACGTGACCACGCTGATGCCCGAGGAGAAGCCCACGAAGAAGTTGATGAGTATGGACAGCAGCAGCCCCGCCACGCCGGTGGCCGCCAGCGCGTGGTCGCCGCCGAAGTGCCCGACGATCATGCAGTCCGTGATGTTGTAGAGCTCCTGCATCAATTGCAGCGCCAGCACGGGCAGGGCGAAGGACATCAGCGCCGGTACGATGGGCCCCTTCTCCACGTGCGTGCCGTTGGCCGCGCTCATTTCGCCGCCTCCACGCGGTCGCCCACGACCCAGTAGTCGCAGATGCCGTCGCCGTTGGCGATGGTGTGCTCGCGGTGGAGCCTGCCGTGCTGGAGCCGGAACATCACCTCGTCGGTGCCGCACAGCGCCGGCATCAGCTCCGCGATGCCCTCGCGCTCGCAGAACTCGCAGATGGGGCAGCGGGTGAAGTAGTAGAAGCTGCCGTCCCGGTGGCGGCTCTCGTCGAAGCTGACCTGCCAGTTGACCGGGTGATCCGCGCCGTGGGCCTCGAACCACTTGGCGTACTTGCGCATGTCCCGCTCCCACTTCTTGGGCGTCTTGTTCAGGTCGGTTATGCCAAAGACGGCGCGGAGCAGCGGCCCCTCCAGCACGTCCGTCATCACCTGCGCCATCTGGTCTGGGGTGAGCCGCCGCCCGCCGCCCAGCCACGCCGCCGCGAACACATAGGCGAAGTAGGCGTTCATCGCCATGGGGTTGCCGGGGCCCAGGTCGTCCGCGCGGGAAAGCAGCCGCCGGTATTCGGCCTTGCCGCGCTTGATCGACTGCTTCGCCAGGTCCTTCCCGTAGCGCCGTGCGATGCTCTTTTTCATCATCGGCGCGAACAGGGTCCAGTAGATGCCAACGTATTTCATGGGACGATCTTCTTTCTTATAGTGATGCGCATATCCACGCCGCCAGCGCCGAGGCCGCGGGGAAGATGACCAGCAGCTTCAAAAGCTGGCTTTTGAGGTTGTAGCCGTATTTGCGGCCATTGTACACGGGCGCGACCTCGGGGTAGTAGTGCTGGAAGAAGTGGAACTTTATCAGCAGGAAGTAGTCGAAGCACACCATGTCGTAGAGCTTGTAGATCGTGAAGATCGTCACGAACCTCAGGAAGAACTGCCAGAACCCGTAGCCGCGCCGAAAGCCGTCCCAGATGGCGACGGCCCCGACGCCCAATATCATCACGACGCTGAACCCCATGAGCGTCCAGCCGATGGCGTGGGCGCCGTAGAACAGCTCCCGCTCCCGGGGCCGGATGACCGCCTGCGCCTCCTTCGGCGCGGAGGAGAAGAATTCCTTTTTTTGGACGAACGCCACCGCCGACAGCAGCATCAGCGTGATCGCCGCGCAGAACACGACGGCCAGGAACAGGGTCAACAGCATGTCACACGACCTCCCAGGGCCGGCCCGCGGCCCGCGTTAGTTTGCGCTTACCATTATACTCCTTCGAGCCTTTATTTTCAAGGGGTCGGGTATTTGAAAAACAATGGGGGATGTGGTATAATCATCCTAACAAAAAACACCCCAACTGCGGGGCGAGGGAGGCGATGCGGCGTGATCCGAAGGACCACCAAGGAGCTGCTTGCGGATTCGTTCGTGGAGCTGGCCCAGCGCAAGCCGGTGAACAAGATCACCGTCGCGGAGATCGCGTCCAACTGCGGCATGACGCCGCCCACCTTCTACCGCTATTTCAGGGACAAGTACGACCTGATCGCGTGGGTGTACGTCCTCGAGGCGGAGCAGTTCCTGGGGAAGATCGGTCAGGACGGCTACACCTGGCGGGACACGCTGCGGGACGGCATGCGCTACTTCTCCGAGAACCGGCGCTACGCCGTCAACGCCCTGAAGCACACCAGCGGGCGGGATTCCTTCATCGCGCAGAAGACGCGGCTGGACCTGGAGTACATCACCGGCATCATCCGGAAGAAGCTGATGACGGAGCAGCTCCCCGAAAAGCTGCTGGTGACGGTGAAGCTCTACCTCTACGGCGCGGAGCACTACCTGTGCGAATGGCTGGTCGACGACATGCCGATCGACTGGCGGGAGGTCGCGACGCTGATGGAGGCGAGCGTCCCGGAGGCGCTCAGGCCGTACCTCTTTGAGTAGCGCTTTATATTTTCGTTCAAATGTAACGCGGCTTTATGGATGACGCAAATCATCTATCGACAGCCGCGCCCTTTTTTGCTATGGTGGAGACACACCCGATATAAAAGATATGGAGGAAAAACACCATGGCAGACAGGGAAAAGATCATCGAGGGACTCCAGATCATCGTGACGGACCTGGCGCAGCAGGCGGACGGCCACCTCATCCAGTCCAGGGTCTTTGCCAGCGAGGGCTTCACCAAGCTGGCCGAGAAGTACGCCGAGCACGCCGAGGAGGAGCGCGGCTGGGTGACCAAGTGCATCGACCGCATCATCGACCTGGGCGGCGAGGTGAAGCTGGAGGCCAAGAAGGCCGCGCCGGTGTGCAAGAACCCGGTGGACTGGTTGAAGTACGATTTACAGGTGTCCATCGACGGCCTGGCCTGGCTCAAGGAGCTCACCGAGGCGGCCAAGGACGACTACACCACCTTCGACATCCTGAAGGCCTACTATCAGGACGAGGAGGAGGACATGTACTGGGGCCAGGGCCAGCTGGAGCTGATCGAGTGCATCGGCGTGCAGAACTGGCTGATCCGGCAGCTGTGATATGATCCCCCAGCGCGTCAGGAAGGTATTCGGGGAAAACCTGTGGTTCATAGCTACCTGCGGCGACGGGCCGCATGTGGTGCCGGTGGGCTTCAAGTGCGTCATGGACGACGGGCGGCTGGCCATCGGCGCGATCCTGCTGGAGGAGACGCTTGAGAACATCCGCCGCGACGGGCGGGTGGCCATCGCGGCGGCGGACCCACTGACCGCCGAGGCGTACCAGATCCGGGGCACGGCGGCGCTGGCGACCGACGGCCCGGCTTACGCGCACTACGCGGCCCTCGCGGAGGACACCTACCGCGGCGAGCGCCCCCTCAAGTGCGCCGTGGTCGTCACCCCCGAGCGGCTGATCGACTTGAGTCCCAACGCACACAACCGCGAAGAACTGCCGTTGGATGAGGAGGAAACATATGGACATCAAGGCGGTAAAATTCAGGAGAGACGGCTTTTACACCCAGCCCTTCGTATTCGGCGGCGAGGAGGGCATGGACAAATTTGACAAGAACGTCCGCTATCGCGGCAGCCTGCAGAACTACCTGATCGACACGGGCGACGAGGTCATCCTGGTGGACACCGGCCTGCCCGCGGGCACGCCCGAGGAG
>JAFUWR010000244.1 GCA_017471125.1 Clostridia bacterium
CGTGCTGGTGCGCCGCAAGGCGTTCGGCAACCTGCGGGAGAAGCTGGAGTTCATGTTTGAAAAGCCCAACATCTACCTGGTGCTGGAGAACGACGAGCACGCCGAGGGGCACTACATGCAGTACAAGCAGCTGCAGCTCCCGCTGCTGTGCCTCCAGCTCATCAACGCCCTGAACGGGCAGGAGATCATCTCCTCCGTCAAGAAAAAGACCTTCGACCGCTCCCAGATCGTGCCGATGACCTTCGCCCGGGTGCTGGTGGTGGACGACAACACCACCAATTTGCAGGTGGCCCAGGGCCTGATGGCCCCGTACAAGATGAAGATCGACGTGGCCACCAGCGGCTTCAAGGCCATCGAGCTGGTCAAGACCATCAAGTACGACGCCATCTTCATGGACCACATGATGCCCGAGATGGACGGCATAGAGGCCACCCAGCACATCCGCGAGCTGAACGTGGACTACTGCAAGGTGGTGCCCATCATTGCCCTGACCGCCAACGCCATGAGCGGGGCGCGGGAGCTGTTCTTGAACGCCGGGATGGACGACTTCGTGGCGAAGCCCATCGAGATGACGGAGCTGAACCGCGTGCTCAAGAAGTTCGTGCTGCCCAAGGCCCCGGCGGGGTATTTGAAGGACATCGCGGCCCAGGAGCCCCAGAAGGATACGGCTTCCGAGACCGCCATGGGCTATGGCGGCGGGACCGCGGCGCTGTCCGGCGCGGACGCGCCCGTGATGCGGCAGCTATTGACCCAGAACAACATGCTGCTGAGCCAGAACATGCTGCTTTTGAAGCACCTGCTGGGCGAGCCGATGGACGCGCCCGTCCAGCAAGCCGCCGCGCCCGCCGCGGAGGCCGCGCCCGAGCCGGAGCCGGAGGAGGAGCCGGAGGCGGACGAGGAGCTCCACGACCACATCCCCGGCCTCAACATGCAGAAGTGCATCGAGAACTACGGCTCCGCCCACATCTACCACAACATCCTAAAGACCTACTACTTCGACATCAAGGCCCGGGAGCCGGAGCTGGAGGACCTTTACCGGGCGCGGGACATCAAGAACTTCACCATCTACGTCCACGCCATCAAGTCCGCCTCCCGGGGCGCGGGTGCGGACGAGCTGGGCGAGCTGGCCTTTCAATTGGAGAACGCCGGGAACCGGGGCGACTGGAGGACCATCGACGAGAATTATCCCGCCTTCCGGGACGAGCTGCGCACCGTGATCGTCAACGTGGGGCGGTACGTGGAGAAGTACCTGGTGCAGAACCGCAAGGCCGAGAGCGTCGAGCGCCTGGACGCCTTCCCGGAGGAGGTCACGGCCCGCATCAAGGCCGCCTGCGAGGACATGGACTACCTGGCCGTGGAGGACATGCTGCGCGAGCTGGACAAGCACAAGTACGCCGACGCGCTGGAGACGAAGCTCCAGACGATGCTGTCCTGCTGCGCGGGTTTCGAGTACGACAAGCTGGAGGCGCTGGTGGCGGAGCTTTGACGCCCCGCCCGCGCCCAACGACCACGCATTGGAAGGGATAAAATGAAAGACCATACGATACTCGTCGTGGACGACAATCGGACCAACCTCCAGATCATCCGGGACGTGCTCGAGCCCCACTATACGCTCCAACTGGCCATCAGCGGCGAGATGGCGCTCAAGTTCATCGCCCGCAAGAAGCCCGACCTGATCCTGCTGGACCTGATGATGCCGGGGATGAACGGCAAGGAGTGCTTCCAGGAGATCCGCCGGGACCCCGACAATTCCCGCATCCCCGTCATCTTCCTGACCGCCAGCCAGGACGAGGACGTGGAGGTGGAGTGCCTGAACCTGGGCGCCAGCGACTTCATCACCAAGCCCATCGTGCCGGAGATACTGGAGCGCCGCATCGCAAAGACCCTCGAGCTTGAGGATCTTCAAAAGAACCTCCAGGGCAAGATCATCGAAAAGACCCAGGAGATCGAGGTGCTGGCCCTCCAGGCCATCCGCGCCATCGTCCAGACCATCGAGGCCAAGGACGAGCTGACCCAGGGCCACTCCGTGCGCGTGGCCGGGTACAGCCGCGCCATCGCCGCCGAGCTGGGCTTCAACGAGAAGATGATCGGCCAGGTGTACCAGACGGCGCTGCTGCACGACGTGGGCAAGATCGGCATCCCGGACTCCATCCTCAAGAAGAAGGGCCGCCTGACCCCGGAGGAGTACGACCAGATCAAGCAGCACACCACCATCGGGGCCAACATACTGGCCTCCATCTCCACCATCGCCTACCTCGAGGACGGCGCGCGCTACCACCACGAGCGCTACGACGGCAACGGCTATCCCCAGCGGCTCAAGGGGGACGACATCCCCATCATCGGCCGCATCATCGCCGTGGCCGACGTGTACGACGCGCTGGTCAGCCGCCGCCACTACAAGGAGGTCATGGACGATGCCTCCGCCCGCCACGAGCTGCTCTTCGGCGCGGGGACCCAGTTCGACCCGTACCTCGTGCGCATCTTCATCAAGCTGCTGGATTCCGGCGCCATCGAGAAGATCAAGCACGAGACGGAGCTTCGACCTTGATCAATAAAGAAAACGTTGGGTGAAACGAAATGAAACGCATATTCTGCCTTGCGCTGCTGATCGCGCTCATGGCGGGCCTCGCCTGCGCGTCGGCGGATGAAAAGGACCTCTACATCGACCGAAACGTACAAAAGATATTCACCTCCGAGGACGGCCTGCTGTCCACCTCCACCCAGGCGGTGGCCCAGACCAGCGAGGGCTTCATTTGGATCGGCGGCTACGGCGGGCTGGTCCGCTACGACGGCAAGAGCTTCGAGACCTTCGCCTACAAGCGCATCACCCGCGTGTCCGACCTGGCCGCGGGCGCGGACGGGGCGCTGTGGATCGGCACGTCCGACAAGGGCCTGTTCAAGTACGAGCACAACGAGTTCACCTCCATCGAGGCCGACATATTGAGCGACGTGGAGTGCCTGGCCTTCGCCCCGGACGGCAGGCTGTATCTGGGCACCGACTCGGGCCTGTGCGTGGTGGAGGACGACGCCGTGCGGGCGCTGGACATCCCGGGATTGCAGGACACCCGCGTGGTGGACCTGCTGTGCGCGGACGGCGCGGTGCTGTGTATCACCCGCGACGGCGAGCTGTTCGCCTATGACGGCGAAAACGTCCGGCAGGCCGCGGCGGGGGAGGGCGACGTGTTCCGCTCGGTGTGCGTGGACGCCGCCGGGGACGGCTACATGGCGGGCACCGCCGGCGACGAGGTGGTGTCCTTCGACGCGGACCTCAACGAGACGGGGCGGCTCCACATGGACGGCCTGTCCTGCATCAACGCGCTGCACTGCGACCCCAGCGGGGCGCTGTGGCTGTGCGCCGACAACGGCATCGCCATCTACGTGGACGACAGCGTGCGCATGCAGCATTTGCTGATGAACAATTCGGTGGACAAGATGATGGTGGACGCCGAGGGCAACTACTGGTTCGTGTCCTCCCGGCAGGGCGTGCTGGAGGTGTCCCGCAGCATGTTCGGCGACGTGAGCCGGTCGGCGGACCTGGACGACATGGTGGTCAACGCCATCCAGCGGGTGGGCGACACGCTCTACATCGGCCACGACGCGGGGCTTGCGACCATCAGCGCCACGGACTTCAACCAGACCCACGACCCGGCGCTGGACGGCCTGCAGGGGGTCCGCGTGCGGGCGCTGCTTGCGGATAAAAACGACGACCTCTGGATCGGCACGATGAAGAAGGGCCTGTTCCGGTATTCCCAGGACGGCACGCTCGTCAACTACACCTCCGCCGAATATCCCGCGCTGCTGTCCGACAACGTGCGCTCCATCGTGGCGGCGGACGGCGGGGTGCTGGTCAGCACCGACGGCGGCGCGTACCGGGTGGGCGACAATGGGGTCGAGAACGTGTGCAACGACCCGGAGGCGCTGAACTTCCGCATACTGTGCGCGGTGCCCTTCGGGGACAAGCTGTGCCTGGGCACCGACGGCAACGGGCTTTACCTGTTGAAGGACGGCAATATCGTCCGGCGCGTCACCACCGAGGACGGCCTGAGCTCCAACGTCATCATGAAGGCGTATGTGAGCAAGCACTACGGCGGCGTGTGGCTGGTGACCGGCAACGACATCGACTTCCTGGACGTATCGGGCGATATCCGGTCCATCACCAACTTCCCGTCCACCAACAACCTGGACCTGCTGTTGATGGACGACGGCGACGCCTGGGTGCTCACCGGCTGCGGCATCTACAAGACCACGGAGGCGTCCCTGTTGGAGGACGCGGAGCCGAAGTACCTCCAGTTCCGCCGGGCCGACGGCCTGCCCTACGAGGTCACGCCCAACGCCTACCAGTGCCGCACCGACGACATGCTCTACGTCTGCGGCTCCGGCGGCGTGTTCAGCCTGCGCACGGACTTCGCCCAGTCCGAGACCGGCGCGTACCAGATGATCATCGACAGCCTGTCCGCCGACGGCGCGGTCATCTACCCGACCCCGGGCACGCCCTGCGAGATCGGGGCCGACGTGAAGCGCGTCGACATCCACGCCGACGTGCTGACCTACCAGACCGGCAACCCGCTGGTGTTCTACTGCCTCGAGGGCTTCGACGACCACGAGACCGTCCAGCGGCTGGCCGATTTGGGCGGCATCAGCTACACGAACCTGAACGGCGGCGACTACACCTTCCACTTCGGCGTGGTGGACGACGACACCGGCAGGCCCGTGCAGGAGATCACGCTGCCCATCCACAAGCTGTTCCCCTGGTACCAGCGGCCCGCCGTGCGCATCGGCGCGATCCTGCTGGCTGTACTGCTGGTGGCGCTGCTGATCCTGTGGATCGTGCGCCGCCGCTCCCGCCGCATCAAGCACCAGCTCGAGCAGGAGTACGAGCAGAAGGAGAAGCAGCACTTGCAGCGCATCGCCTACACCGACTACCTGACGGGGCTCTACAACCGCAACTACCTGGACGTGTGGAACGCGCAGGCCCCCAGGGACGCGGACGGGCCGGTGTGCTACGTGTCCATCGACTTAAACAATTTGAAGGTCATCAACGACACCTACGGCCACAAGGACGGCGACCACCTGCTGTGCGCGATGGCCGGGCTGTTGAAGCAGCACTTCGCCGAGGAGCGCTTCGCGGTGCTCAGGACCGGCGGCGACGAGTTCCTGATCCTGGCCTGCGGCGTGGACGGCGAGACCATGCGCCAGCGCATGGACGATATAGCAAAAGAAGCCAAGAATGTCTCCGTCCAAGACGTGCCGCTGACGTTCTCCTACGGCATCTGCGTGCAGGAGGCCGGGGCGTTCGACTTCGACGCGGGCCTCAAGGCGTCCGATCTTGAGATGCTCAAGCACAAGAACCGCTTCCACGGACGCTAAAAAACGGAGCGCCTGCCACGATCGGCAGGCGCTCCATCGTCCTATATGGATGTATCATCTCACGGCCTCGCCCTCGAACGCCATGCCCCACTGGCGGCGGATGGCGTAGAGCTGGCCCATCAGGGCGACGCTGTCCCCGGGCGTGTAGATGGGCGCGGCGTGCTCCCGGACGCACCGGGCGAACTCCCGCACCTCGTACTCGAAGCCGTTGACCTCGAAGGGGAGGTCGGTCGCCTCGCCGTTCACGACCAGCCGCTCGGCGCACTGGAAGTCGGGCAGCTCGATGACGCCATCGGTGCCCGTGACGACGGCGGTGCGCGGCAGCTCCTGCCCGATGGTCTGTATGGACTCGGCGGTCACGCCGCCGGGGTAGGCGAGGGTCAGGCGGCTGTACTCGTCGGTGCCGTAGTCGTTGATGCGCACCTCATCCGTGGCGATGGAGACGGGCTCCTGCCCGGTGACCCACTGGAGGAAGCCCAGGTTGTAGACGCCGATGTCCAACAGCGCCCCGCCGCCGAGGCCAGACGCGAACTTGCGGTCCTTCCGCGCGCCCTGGGCGACGAAGCCGTACTGCACCGTGATGCGCTTGAGCGTCCCGATGTCGCCCGCGTCGATGCGGCGGCGCAATTCCATATAGGCAGGCAGCATCCGCGTCCACAGGGCCTCCATGATGATAAGCCCCTTTTCAGACGCCATAGCGTACAGCGCCTTCGCCTGCTCCGGGTCGATGGTGAACGGCTTTTCGCACAGGACTTGCTTGCCCTGTTCCAGGCACAGCTTGCAGTTGTCGTAGTGCAGCGTGTTCGGGGTGGCGACGTAGATGGCCTCCACCTCGGGGTCGGCGGCCAGCGCTTCATAGGTGTCGTGGGCGCGGGGGACGCCGAACTGTTCGGCGAAGGCGCGGGCGCTCTCCGCGCTCCGGGAGCCCACGGCGACAAGCGTCTCCTCCGGCAGGGCGTTGATGGTCTGGGCGAACTTCTTCGCGATGGTGCCCGTGGCGAGTATGCCCCATTTCATAGGCGCGTCATTCCTTTCTATCGTCATTTGAGCACGCTTGGGCGGCGGGCCTTCTTTGCCTCGTACAGCGCGGCGTCGGCCCGGGACGCCAGCGCCTCCCAGCTCTCACGATTTTCCACGACGCCCAGGGCGTAGCCCAGCGACAGCTCCACGTAATACGGTGCCTCGGCGCTGGCGTTGTGGGCCGCGCAGGCGTCCTTCACGCGCTCCACACAGGCGCGCAGCGCCGCCTCGGTGGGTCGGCTAAAGCACGCCTGGAATTCGTCGCCGCCCAGCCGCCCGATGATCGGCTCCGCGCCCAGCGCCTTGCGCAGGATGTCCGCGGCGGTCCGCAGGGCCGCATCGCCCTCGTGGTGGCCGAAGCGGTCGTTGATCTGCTTGAGATGGTCCAGGTCCGCCATCAGCACCGCCGCGTGGCGCGGCCCCTCGGCGGTCATGCGCTCCCGGGCGCCCACCAATCCGGCCCGGTTGTACAGCCCGGTCAGCTCGTCCGTCCGCGCCATCGCCTGTAATTCGGCGCGGTAGCGCTTCTGCTGGGCGCGGATGTCCATGTAGCGCAGGCTGGTGCCGATGTCCAGCGACAGCATGTAGTAGAAGTCGACCTTCTCCGGCTCGATCTCCGCGTTCAGCACGCCGTACTGGTAGCCCTCGTAGAACAGCAAAAACGTCATGTTGCTGCCCGACGGCATCAGGGACGCGCCGTCGGCACGGCCGCGGCGGCGAAGCACCGGGGCGTCCTTGATGTCGTAGCCTCGGTATGCCTGGCCCCGCTGCCACATGCAGACGCGGATCGCCTCCGGGAAGTCGGGGATGGTGCCGGGGCTCACGCGCAGCGGGCGCTCGAACAGGCACAGCGACGAGCTCTCCGTCCCCAGGTAGGCCATGAACGCGCCGATGGCGGCGTAGAACTTCTCCGGCTCGTCGGCCTCGAGCAGCATCTCGCGGTTCATCAGCGCCCCGATCCAGGAGTTGTGCTGGTATTCCCGGCTGCGCTGCATGTTCCTGACCATCTCGGCGTGCCCGGCGCTGTCGCCGTCCGACCGTCTTTCCGCCTCCGGCACGCAGCCGCAGGAGCAGCGTCGGATGAAGGGCACGGGGATGCGCATGGAGGCGACCTTCTCGCCCTTAAGCATCCGCAGGGCGCTCTCCACGGCCACCTTCGAGAACTCGTCGTAGTCCTGCCGGGCGGTGGTCAGCGGCGGGTCCATGTACCGGGCCATCAGCATGTCGTCGAAGCCGGTGACCGCGATGTCCTTGCCGACCCGCAGGCCGCGCTTGCGGCAGACGCGGTAGACGGCGACGGTCATCTCGTCGTTGGTGGACACGATGGCCTGTATGTCCGGGGCGCGGTCCAGCAGCGTCTCCACGCTCTTGTCCACGTGCTCGGAGTAGTCGCCGGGGACGATGTAGTCCTCCCTGAGCGGTATGCCGTACTTGGCGAGGGTGTCGCGATACCCCGCGAAGCGCTCCAGCGCGTCCTGGTTGTTCTCGGGCCCGGTGATGTAGCCGATGCGGGTCAGGCCGTGGACGGCGATCAGGTGCTCCACGCAGCTGGCGAGGCCCTGGGTGTTGTCCGCGATCAGGCTGATGCCGTCGCCGTGGACCCGGTCGGTCTCGGTCAATATCGTCGGGATGTCCGGCGTGTGCTTCAAGAACACGTCCAGCGGGATGTTGTTCTGGTAGATGGACAGCGTTCCCGCGGAGATGATGAGCAGGTCCAGCGCCGCGTAATCCGTGTAGCCGCACAGGGAGGCGTACTGGTAGTCGAACAGGTTCGAGCGCATGGTGAAGTCCTTCATGAAGCTGGCGCTCTCCGTGCCCAAAAACACCTGGAGCTCCACGTCCTCGGTCTTGAGGAGCTCCCATATCCGCTGCACCAGGCGGCTGGGGTGGTCGGTGTGATAGTTGCCGACCACGAAGCCGATGCGCTTCTTGTGGCCCTGCGTCATGTGCGTCTCACCTGCCCGTGTGTATTACTTGAGAAGCTCCCTGACCTTCGCGGCGACGGCCTCGCCCAGCTTGATCTGGTTGTCGTTGTCCATGTGGATGCCGTCGAGCGCGCTGGCCTGGGCATAGTCCGCGGCGTCCAGGAACGCGCAGCCGTACTGCTCGGCCAACTGCCTGTACCACTTCGCCAGCTCGAGGGTCTTCTTCTGGCCGACCTCGAACTCGAACACGTCCCCCAGCCAGGAGCCGTGGATGCCCTCGTTGATGGGCGGCGGCGCCATCAGCAGGACGCCGTAGCGGTCCAGCGCCTGGAAATGCTTATGGGTCAATATCTTCTGCAACAGCCGCTCCATCTCCCAGGCGATGTCCTGCCCGGAATAGCCGAACTTGCGCTTGCAGTCGTTGGTGCCCAGCATGATGATCACCAGGTCCAGCGGGCTGTGGCTCTCGAGGCAGGGGAGGATGTACTTCAAGCCGTTCTTCTCGCCCTCGGCGGGGTCGTCGGTGGCGATGTTGCGCCCGCACTGGCCCTCCTCGATGACCACGTAGTCCGTGCCCAGCACCTTTTGCAGCGTCACCGGCCAGCGGTCGTCCAGCCGGTGGCCGACCATCGCGGGGTCGTCGCCCCAGGTGAGGGAGTCGCCGAAGCAGAGTATGCGCTTTTTCATGTTGGCCGCCTCCTTGTCGGATGATATGATTCTATTCTACACTGATTTTCCTTCCAGCGCAAGCCCATTTTTCCCCTTGCCCGCCCGGGCAGGATGTGGTAGAATCTATACAGATGAATTGGAGGGAGGACGAACACATGGACCTGATCCCAAGCTTCGCGGTCGACCACACGCGCATCGTCCCCGGCATCTTCGAGAGCCGGGTGGACGCCGTCGGCGGCGAATACGTCACCACCTTCGACGTGCGCATGAAGACGCCCAACGCGGAGCCCGCCGTCGCGCCCGCGGCCATGCACACCATCGAGCACGTGGTGGCCACCTACCTGCGCAACCACCCCTACTGGAAGGACCAGCTCATCTACTGGGGGCCGATGGGGTGTTTGACGGGCTTCTACATCATCGTCAAGGGCCGTCCCGCCGCGTCCGAGATGTACCCCATCCTGCTGGAGGCGTTCAAACACATGCGCGACTATGAGGGCGAGGTCCCCGGCGCGCAGCCCGAGAACTGCGGCAACTACCTGATGCACGACCTGCCGATGGCCAAGTGGGAGGCGCGGCGGTACGTGGAATACCTCGAGACCGCCGACAAGTCGGTCATCTTCGAGTACCCCAGGACCGAGCGCCTGACCCTCGAGGGCGGGCAAGGCTTCTTCGACTCGTGACACACCCATCCCCGGTCGGCGACGGCCGGGGAATGATTTTATAACACCTCGTTCATGCTGCCCGTGCGGTAGCCCAGCAGGTCCAGCGTGACGTAGCTGAAGCCGATCTGCTTGAGCGCGTCCGCGACCCGCAGGCGCATGCCGTCCTCCATGAAACGGGGGAACTGGTCGGGCGTCAGCTCGATGCGGGCGAGGTCGCCGTGGATGCGCACGCGCACCTGCCGAAAGCCCAGGTCCAGCAGGAGCTGTTCGGCCTTATCCACCATCGACAGCTTGGCCTCGCTGATGGTGTCGCCGTAGGGGAAGCGGCTGGACAGGCAGGCAAAGGACTGCTTGTCCCAGGTGGGCAGGCCGAACCGCTTCGACAGCGTGCGGATGTCCTTCTTCGTGAAGCCCAGCGCCCGCAGCGGGCTCTGGATGCCCAGCTCCGCCACGGCCTGGAGGCCCGGGCGGTAGTCGCCCTCGTCGTCCGCGTTGGAGCCCTCGAGCACCGCGGCGAGGCCCTGTTCCCGCTGGATATGCAGTATCTTCCCGAAAAGCTCCCGCTTGCACAGGTAGCAGCGGTTCTTCGGGTTGTGGCGGAAGCCCTCGACTGACAATTCCTCCGACGGGAACACGGTCTGGCGTATGCCCCGCTCCCGGCAGAACGCCTCCGCGGCCTTCATTTCCCGCTCGGGGAAGGTGGCCGACGACGCCGTGGCCGCGAGCACATGATCGCCCAGCGCCTCCCGCGCCGCATACAGCAAAAACGTGGAATCCACCCCGCCGGAGAACGCCACGACCGCGCTGCCGAACGACTCCAACCTCTCTAATAATTCGCTATACTTCTCCAACTGCGCCGCGGTGGGCGCGCCGATGTCCTCGTACATAACGCATATCACTCCTTTTCATTATCATACCATATTTGTCCGATAGGATAAATATGGTATGATAATTTAACTTCC
>JAFUWR010000245.1 GCA_017471125.1 Clostridia bacterium
TGGGGCGTCGGGACCTGCCCCGCCGAGAAGTACCTGCTGGTGCTGTGGGACCACGGCGGCGGCAGCCGGACCGGCCTGTTCTACGACGAGCTGTTTGGGGGCGACGTGATGTACCTGGACGCGCTGGCGTCCGCGCTGGAATCCGGGGGCACGCGGTTCGACGCCATCGCCATCGACGCCTGCATGATGGGCAATCTCGAGACGGCCCAGGCCGTGCAGCCCTGGGCGGACTGGCTGGTGGCCTCCGAGGAGGTGGCCGCGGGCTACGGCAGCGCCTTCGGCGGCTGGCTGGACTACCTCTATTACCACCCCGCCTGCGACGCGGCGAAGCTCTGCCGGGTGTTCTGCGACGAAATACAAAAAAAGTACGTCCGGCTGGGCGAGGACCAGGCGCTGTCCATGCTGACCTACGCCGTCATCGACCTGTCCAAGATTCCCGCGGTGACCGACGCCTTCGAGGCCTTCTTCACCTGGTTTGGCAAGGTCTACCAGGACGACCCCGCCACGTTCAGCGAGGTGGGCAAGCTGATGCTGGAGGCCGAGACCTACGGCATGGGCGGCGAGGGCATGATCGACATCGTGTCGGCCCTCGAGGCCCCGGAGGCGCGGCGGTTCATGGACCTGGACGCCCGCAACCGGCTCATGGACGCGGTGATGGACTGCGTGGTCTACACCGTCAAGGGCCAGGGCCGCGCCGAGGCCAACGGGCTGTCCTTCTGCTACGACGTGGGCATGGACGCGGCGGCGCTGGACATCTACGCCCGGAACTGCCGCAGCGCGGCCTACCTGGCCTACCTGGACGCCATCGCCCCGGACTGGACCGCGCCGGACTGGGTCTACGAGACCGCCGCGCCGCTGACGCCCCGGGAGGACATCGGCCGCTACCAGGTGGATTCGGAGATAATATTAGAAGAAGGCGAGGCGCGGCTGCGCATCACCTACGGCCTGTCCTCCGTCCGCGCCGTGGACTACGTGTTCTTCCAGGAGGACGCCGACCTGGGCGAGATAAGGCGGCTGGGCCTGGACGAGTGCGACACCCTGCGCATCGACGTGCGGGACGGGGCGCTGAACGAGGCGGTGTTCCGCGTGGACGTGGACGGCGCGTGGCCCGCCATCGAGGGCGTGCCCGTGGACCTGGAAAAGACCCACAGCAGCAGCGACAGCGTGGTCTACAACATCCCGCTGCAAATGGACAGCACGATCTACTACCTCCGGGCCGCCTACCGCTACGACCAGTCCCTGCTCGGCCAGCGGCGGGCCATGCTCGCCCAGGTCCGCGAGGGCGGCGACGCCTACTACGCCCCGGATCTCAGCGGGCGCTACGAGGTCTACGGGCTGTGGGAGGGCTACAACGAGGACACCGACCTGCCCAACCGCAACGTGGTGTCGCTGACCGCGGTGCAGGGCCGGGAGTACCAGCTCCTGTACAAGCTGTTCAGGGGCGACGTCATCGACGATAAAAACGTCAGCTACGGCGCGAGCGTGCCCCTGACCATGTACAAGTCGCTGGAGCTGGAAAAGGCGACGCTCACGCCCGGGACGTACTACATCGCCTACCGGGTGCAGGACATCTTCGGCCGCACCGACCTCTACGACCCCATCAAGCTCACCTGGGACGGGCAGGCGTTCCAGATCGACCCGGACGCCATCGGCGACACGCAGGTGGTGGCGACGGTGCGATAGACCCCATGAAAATCGGCGCGGGCCCCACGATCGGGGCCCGCGCCGTTTGTCATGTAGGCTCGGTGGGCTGCAAGACGCGGACGGTGAACCAGCTGTTCTCGGCCTTGTAGTCGCAGTACGCGCCGTACTTTTCGCAGTAGGCGGCGATGGAGGCGGTGCCGATGCCGTGCCGCCCGTCGCCGGAGATGGGCAGGCCGTCCGCGTCGAAGCGCAGGTCGCCGTCGTAGGGGTTGCTGACCAGGAAGAAGAACTGGGGCGACTGATACTATACTCAAATAAAATATAGACGATCAAAAATTGATATGGTATAATGGAATCGGTGATGAGAGATGACAGGATTCCAGATAAGCAAAGAAGAATACGAAGCGATCAAGGGAGCAGAAAGAGCGACCGCAGACAA
>JAFUWR010000246.1 GCA_017471125.1 Clostridia bacterium
CTGCATATGTAAGCCTCCCGCGTCGTATTATCTCTATTATAATCGACGTGGAAGGTTTTTGCAATCTTAACTTTGGGGGGCGCGTGGCAGGCATCAGGCACCAGTCACCAGGCATCAGTCCGATAGCTGCTGCCGCGTGTAGGCGTGACCCCTTGCCTCCCCTCACAGGGGAGGTGCCGACGAAGTCGGCGGAGAGGTCGTTCCCCCGTAGGGGCGCTGCCCGTGGGACAATGCCCTCAGCGCCCGCCCGTGTCCGCCGCCCGCGAAAACCGCCGGGACGCTCATCGCGTCCCGGCGGCGTGACAGGCCGTCGATCAAGCGGTCGCCATCTTGCGGGCGCGGGCCTCAGCCTTGCCGCGGAAGACGTCGATGGTCACGGCGATGATGATGACCAAACCGATGACGATATACTGGATATCGTTGCCGGCGGAGAACAGGTTCAAGCCGTTGCGGATGGTGGCGATCAGGAGCGCGCCCAGCAGGGTGCCCCAGATGGTGCCCTTGCCGCCGCGGAACGAAGCGCCGCCGATGATGCAGGCCGCGATGGCGTCGGTATCAAAGGTGGACGCCGAGGCGGTGTTGGCGGTGTTCAGTCGGCCGGCCAGCACCACGCCCGCGATGCCGCACATCAGGCCGGAGATGGTGTAGACGATGGTCAGCACGTCCTTGGAGCGGATGCCGGACATGCGCGCGGCCTCGGGGTTGCCGCCCACGCAGTAGATCTGGCGGCCCAGCGCGGTGTGGTTCAGGAAGACGTGGAAGATCACGTACACGATGATGACCAGTATGAAGCACACCGGGAAGCCGAAGGAGAAGATGGTGGCCTTGCCGATCCACAGCACGGGGTCGATGCCCTTGTTGTTGAAGCCGATGGTCTGGGAGTGGGTGATGAGCAGCGCCATGCCCCACAGCACGAACTTCATGCCCAGGGTGGACACGTAGGGATGGGGCAGGTCGAGCCGCGTGTACAGCGAGCCGTTGACGAAGCCGCAGAAGGTGCACAGCAGTATGGCCGCGACGATGAGCAGCACCGGGTTGGTGATGCCCGCCTGCATCATGACGCCGATCAGGCAGGTGGCCAGTATGGCGTTGTAGCCCACGGACAGGTCGATACCGGCGGTGATCAGCGCCAGCAGCATGCCGGCGGCGATCAGGCAGTTGATGGAGGTCTGCTTCAAGACGTTCATCAGGTTGGCCACGCGCAGGAACTTGCCCGGCAGCGTGATGGTGAAAATGACAAACAGCAGGGCCAGCACCATCAGCGGGCCGAGCTTCATGAGCAGGTCGCCGACGCTGCTCTTCTTCTTGGTGTTGTTCATGCGATCTTACCTCCCCATGCAGCCTTCATGATGTCCTCCTGGTTGAAGTGAGGACTGTTCCTGTCGATCTCCGCCATGACCTCGCCCTCGCGCATGACCACCACGCGGTCGGCCATGCCCAGCACCTCGGGCAGCTCCGAGGACACCATGATCACGCACTTGCCCTGCTTGACCAGGTCGTTCATGACGTGGTACACCTCGACCTTCGCGCCCACGTCGATGCCGCGGGTGGGCTCGTCGAAGATGTAGATGTCGGCGTCGCAGTTGATCCACTTGCCGATGACCACCTTTTGCTGGTTGCCGCCGGAAAGCTGGGCCACCACCTCGTCGGAGCTGGGCGTCTTGATGCGCAGCTCCTTGATGCGCTCCTGGCTGACCTTTTCGATGTCGCCGTTGTCCAGCAGCAGGCCCTTCTTGAAGCGCTTCATGTTGGCGAGGATCAGGTTGGTCTTGACGCCCAGCGACAGCACCAGGCCCTGGCCCTTGCGGTCCTCGGTCAAGAACGCGATGCCGTTTTTGATGGCCGCGCCGGGATTTTTGTTGTTGACCTTCTTGCCGTGGACGTACACCTCGCCGCCGTCCAGCTTGTCCGCGCCGAACAGCGCGCGCATGGTCTCGGTGCGGCCCGCGCCCACCAGGCCCGCGAAGGCCAGGATCTCGCCGCCGTAGGCCTTGAAGGACACGTCCTTCAACACGCCGATCTCCTTGAGGTGCTTGACCTCCAGCATGCACTCGCCGCGGGTGCCGTATTCCTTGGGGAACTGGTTCTCCAGCGACCGGCCGACCATGGCCTGGATCAGCTTCTCGTTGGTCATGTTGGTCATGTCCTCGGTGAGGATGTGCTCGCCGTCGCGCATGACCGTCACCCGGTCGCACAGCTCGAACAGCTCCTCCAGCTTGTGGGACACGAACAGTATGGCGATGCCCTGGCTCTTGAGCTTGCGGACGGTGGTCATCAACTGCTTGACCTCCTGCTCGCCCAGGGAGGACGTGGGCTCGTCCATGATGAGCAGCTTGGCGTTGAGCGAGACCGCCTTGGCGATCTCCACCATCTGCTGGAGGCCCATGCCCAGCTTGCCGCATTCGGTGTGGGTGTCCACCTCGGGGTGGCCCAGCACGGAAAGCGCCTCGTGGGCCTCCTTGTGCATCCTCGGGTAGTCCAGCAGCCCGTTCGACTTCACGACCCTCCGGCCCATGAACACGTTGTCCACCACCGGCAGCATCGGCACGATGTTCAGCTCCTGGTACACGCAGGCGATGCCGGCCTCCCGCGCCTGCACGGGATTGGAGAAGGACACCTTCTGGCCGTCGATGAAGATCTCGCCCTCCTCGGGGACGTGCACGCCCGTCAGCACCTTGATCAGGGTGGATTTTCCCGCGCCGTTTTCACCGATCAGGCCGTGTATCTCCCCTGGCTTGATCTGGATGTGCATGTCGCGCATGGCGACGACGCCGGGAAAGCGCTTGGTGACATGCTTGAGCTCGACTACGTATTCCGCCACTTGTCGATCACTCTCCTCCTTCGCGTTTTGGATACCGTTTCCTTCTGGTTTACCATAAAATCGGACGATCCTGGGATCACCCGCGGATCGTCCGATGGAGTTTTGACGCGCTTCCTGCCGCGGTGGTTTACACCATTATAACCTGGAAAGCCTCAACTTTACAAGCCCTAAACCTATGGCAGAATGTCGAATTCTTACGATTCACAGCGCGCCTGTCGTCGCCGGAGCGCCCGATCAGTTCAGGTAATCGGCGTAGTTCGCGGCGTCGATGATGGCGGTGGGCACGGAGACCACGGCGTCCACGGCCTCGCCATTGAGGGCGGCCACGGTGGTCATGACGGACTGATAGCCCATCTCGGCCGGCTGCTGGGCGATGGTGGCGGTGATGCCGCCGTCGCGGATGGACTCGATGGCGGACACGTTGCCGTCGAAGCCGATGATGGAGATGCCCTCGACGCCCGCGGCCTCAATGGCGTTCAGCGCGCCCAGAGCGGTGTCGTCGTTGTGGCACAGGACCAGGTTGATGTCGGGGTTGGCGACGAGCTGGTCCTCCATGACCTTGGTCGCGCCGTCGGTGGTGTTGTTGCCGGACAGGGCCGCCACGGGCTCCAGGCCAGCCTCTTCCAGGGCGCGCTCATAACCGGCCTTGCGCAGGTTGGAGGTGTTGTCGCCCTCCTGGCCGTAGATGATCAGGGCCTTGGTGGCCTCGCCGTTGATGGCGATGCCGTACACGCCGCCGGAGTAGGCCGCTTCCTCGTTGGAGGTGCCCACGAAGGAGGTCTGCTTCTCATAGGTGTTGGTGGTGTCGCAGAACACGACGATGCCCTCGTAGTCGCCGATGGCGCCCACGACCGCGTCGTTGTCATCGGGCGCGATGATGATGGCATCGGGGCCCTGGCTCAGCTGGGTCTCGATCTGGGAGACCTGCTCGGCGATCTCGGACTCGGCGGCGGGGCCCTGGACCACGATGGTCAGGCCCAGCTCCTCGGCGGCCTTGTCGATGCCGGACTTCACGGTCTGCCAGTACTCACTGGACAGGGTCTTCAGGTTCACGACGATGTTGAATTCCTCGGCCATCGCCGGGACGAACAGGGCCGCGCACAGGATCAGGGCCAGAGCGAGAGAAAGGATCTTCTTCATGGGTTTTTCCTCCTTGTTTTTTTGCGCCTCCCCAGCGCTACTTCTGGAAGTAAAAAATTACTTCCCACAACGGAAATTATAACATAACACATAATAATTGTCAATAGTTCACCAAAAATACTTGACGTTTCGCAGAACTTTTTGATAAATCGTTTTGCCGAAGCATCATATCGGGATAAAAAAGCACGGAGCGGCGATGCCGCCCCGCTCGAGGCAGTAGGGAGTAGGGAGTAGGCAGTAGGGGCGCTGCCCCCAGCGCCCGCAAGGCTCCCCTGCGTAGGGGGAGCTGTCAGCGAAGCTGACTGAGGGAGCGCTTGTAGGGGCGGCGTTGCGCCGCCAGCCCGGGGACCTCATCCGTCTTGCGCTTCGCGCAATCCACCTTCCCCAAATAGCAGTCGCGCCACTGCCAAAGGCAGGCGCGACCAGCCGGGGCGCATCCTACGGATGCCAGCCCCGCGCTGCCGCCGCTTCCGCTTTAAGCAGTCGCGCTACTCCGCTTTGCGGAAGCGCGACCAGCCCGCCCTGGGATTCTTTGAATCCGGGCGGCGCTGCCGGCGGCCCGCTTGCGCGGACGCCGGTGCGTTAGCGGAGTAGCGGCGGTGCGTAAA
>JAFUWR010000247.1 GCA_017471125.1 Clostridia bacterium
ACCGCCACCCGGTCGGACAGGCTCTCGACCTCGTGCATCTTGTGGGTGATGATGACGATGGCCTTGCCGTCGTCGCGCATGTTCCTGAGCACCGCGAACAGCCGGTCGGCCTCCTGGGGGGTCAGCACGGCGGTGGGCTCGTCCAATATCAGGATGTCCGCGCCGCGGTAGAGCACCTTGACGATCTCCACGGTCTGCTTCTGGGAGACGGACATGTCGTAGATCTTCTGCTTGGGGTCCACCTCGAAGCCGTACTGCTTGCAGATGGCCTCGATGCGCTCGGTGGCCTTGTTGAGGTCCAGCTTGCCCTTCATGCCCAGCACGATGTTCTCCGCGGCGGAGAGCACGTCCACCAGCTTGAAGTGCTGGTGGATCATGCCGATGCCCAGGGCATAGGCGTCCTTGGGCGCGGAGATGACCACCTCTTTCCCGTCGATCAATATCTGGCCCTCGTCGGGATAGTAGATGCCGGAGAGCATGTTCATCAGCGTGGTCTTGCCGGAACCGTTCTCGCCCAGCAGGGCCAGTATCTCGCCCCGGTTGATGACCATGGACACGTCCTGGTTGGCCATGACCGGACCGAAGCGCTTTGTGATGTGCCGCAGTTCGACGGCGGGCGCCTTGTTTTCCAAGCGTTTCACCCCTTTGATATAAATGGGAATGGCAACATCTTATAACGAAGGGCAGCGCGGCGGCGAAGTGTCCCCGCGCTGCCCTTTGCTATAAACGGCAGACGGGTCGTCCCGGCCATGGGGCCGGGATGACCTGCTATATTTGAATTACTTGTCGATGATGGTGATGCCGTCGATGTCCAGGTCGAAGTAGGGCGCGGAGCGGAACTCGGACTCATGGAACGCGCCGTCGATGATGACCTCGGTCTCGCCCACGAAGTCGCCCATGTCGTCCACGTCGGCCAGGTAGGTGGTCACGGCCTCGCCGCCCACGGTGAAGGCGGCGGTGTCGAACACCTGGATGGAGCCGTCCAGCAGGCCGGCCTTGACTTCCTCGATCTTCTCAACGGTGCCCGCGGCGGCCACGGCCTCGTTGACGTCGGTCAGCACGACGGAGCCGGTCTCGATGGTGCCGGTCCAGTCAGCCTCGATGGCGGTGCCGTTCTGAACGGACTCGATCATGTGCTTCATGTAGGGCGCCCAGTCGATGCGGGAGGACACGATGAAGGTGTTGGGGCAGGCGTCGATGGTGGAGCCGTTGTAGGACACGTCCGGCACGCCGGCGTTCTCGCAGGCGGTGGGAGCGCCCATGGAGTCCGCGTGCTGGGAGATCAGCTTGCAGCCGTTGTTGATCAGGCGGGTCGCGCCCTCCTTCTCCAGGGCCTCGTCATACCAGGAGTTGGTGAAGGTGACCTCCATGGTCACGGTGGGGCAGATGGACCGCGCGCCCAGGAAGAAGGAGGTATAGCCGCTCTTCACCTCGGCGTAGGGATAGGCGCCCACGTAGCCGATCTTGGCTTCCTCGGCGGTGAACTCGCCGGCCTCGATCATCTCGTTGAGCTTCATGCCGGCGGCGACGCCCGCCAGGAAGCGGCCCTCGTAGATGGAGGCGAAGGCGTTGTGATAGTTGTCAAGGCCCACGGTGTGCGCCTGGGTGCCGGTGGCGTGGCAGAACTGCACCTCGGGGTAGTCCTTGGCGGCCTGGATCATGAAGGACTCGTGGCCGAAGGAGTCGGCGAACACGATGTTGCAGCCCTCGTCCTCGACGAGCTCGGCGGCAGCGTCGTAGCACTGCTGGCCCTCGTCGATGTTGGTGATCAGGACGGACTCGACGCCCATGGCCTCGCAGGCTTCCTTGGCGGCGTTGATGAAGTTCAGGTCGTAGGTGGAGTTTTCGTCGTGCAGGAAGATGAAGCCCACCTTGACGGGGGTCTCCTCCGCCAGCGCGGCGGTGAACAGACAGGCGATCAGGGCGACCGTCATGAGGATGCTGACCAGTTTCTTCATAGCCTTTTACCTCCTGTGATCCCGGGCTTTTTCTGCGCCCGGTGGTACCTTCATGATACGATACCCTCATAATATCGGAAAGCAAATTCGTGTAAAGATTGTCGCCACGGTCTGGAAATAATGTGAAATCAACTCAAATAACGGCGGTTTTTAACCCGCCGCCCGGTCGAATATACGTGTTTTTGCCCGAATTTTGGGGAATACAGCGCTTTAACAGGGTAAATTGCGGCCAATTTCCGAACGTTCGGGTTTAGGGGTCAGGCACCAGTCACCAGGCACCAGTCCAATACCCGCCGTGCCGTAGGGGCGCCGTTGCGGCGCCCGCCCGGGACCCACCTCATCCGGCGCTGCGCGCCACCTTCCCCTGAAGGGGAAGGCAAAGAGAACGACGCCAAAAGCCTTCCCCTTTAGGGGAAGGTGGATCGGCCGCAGGCCGAGACGGATGAGGTCGTCAATTATCAATTATCAATTCTCAATTGACTATGATCTCCCTCACATCCTGCGGACATTGTTCCAATATCCCGAACATCCAATCCCGTATGATGGTCTTGGTGGTGATGGCGCGCCAGGTATCTGCGGCGGGGTCTGAGAGCAGGCGCTCACACGCCTCCGGGGTCAGCTCGGAGCGCTGGAGCATGCCGAACGCCTCGGCGAACCACTGGGCGGCGGCCTCGTCGCCCTCGAAGGGGGTGTCGGTGAGCACGCCCCGGCCGATGCCCACGCCCAGCGCGGCGGCGCTCTCCTCGAGGGCGAGCCACACGGGGTCGTCGTCGGCGTACAGCTCCGCCACCCGCCAGTGGAAGCCGTCGTCGTCCACGGTCAGCGCGCCCGCCCAACCGGGGTAGGCGTGGGGCTGGCCCACGGTGATCTGCTGGAGGCCGTCGATGTTCACCGCCGCGAAGCCGTGGTCGTGCCCGCACAGGTACACCTTCGCGCCGCCCTGCCGAAGCGCCTCCGCCAGCTTCCCGGCGTTGGGCGTGTCGCGACTCTCCGGCGGCAGGATGGGATGGTGCCCGCAGGCCACCACCGGCGTGCCCGGCGGCAGCGCGTCCAGCACCGACGCCACCCATTCGACGGTCGCGTCCGGGATGCCGCCCAGCGGGGCCACGCTCTCCAGGTCGGTGTAGGCGTTGGTGTCGATGAGCAGCAGGCACGTGCCGCCCGCCGTGGTCACCGCGCAGCTCGCGGAGGCGTCGTCCCGGCTGAACGCCGCGCCCCAGCCATAGTCCGCGTACAGCTCCACAAAGTCGATGGGATGCAGCGCCCGCGTGATGTCGTGGTTCCCCGGCACCACGTAGGCCGGCCTGCCCAGTGACCCCAGGAACTCCAGCACGTAGGCGTGCTCCTCGTCGTGGGCGTTGTTGGCGCTGTCCCCCAGCACCAGCACCCCGTCGTAGCCCGCTGCCATCGCCGTCACCG
Source organism: Clostridia bacterium (assembly GCA_017471125.1). GTDB lineage: Bacteria > Bacillota > Clostridia > Christensenellales > Aristaeellaceae > UBA2862. The sequence goes on from JAFUWR010000247.1 coordinate 3,378, forward strand.
CGTCAAGCGCCGGGTCGTGGGCCGCCCGATCCTCCGTCAGATGCAGGTCGGAGGTCACCAGGAAGGTCTCTGAAAGCGCGGTCCCCAGGAGGAGCACGATCATCAGCACTATGCCCATGGTCATCCTGTACTTCATGCCCATCACGACTGGCCTCCTGTTCCTATTCGCGCTCTTGTGTTGCGATACCCGCCGGGGACCTCATCCGCCCCCTACGGGGGCACCTTCCCCTGAAGGGGAAGGCATGTGGAACGCCGCCAAAAGCCTTCCCCTCTGGGGAAGGTGGATTGCGCGAAGCGCAAGACGGATGAGGTCCCCCGGGTCCCCGGGCGGGCGCTGAGGGCAGCGCCCCTACGGTCACAGCGGGTAACTGACTAATGCCTATTGCCTAATGCCTACTGCCTACTGCCTATTCCCTCACACCTCCACCGACGGGAACAGGTTCGCGTCGGTATGGGGCAGGAAGCAGGCCCCGACGAAGGAATCCATATATCCAGGCTCGGTGGACAGCTCCAGGTAGGTCATGGTGGTGGCCAGCTCGTCGACCTTGGCGCGGGCGGCGTCGGAGGTGAGCATAGCGTAGGCCCCGGACAGGGAGGAGTTGCCGATATAGGAGAAGTGGTCGAGGTCGATGTCGGGCAGCATGCCGATGGTGACGGCGTTGCGCATGTTGATGCCGGAGCCGATGCCGCCGGCCACGTAGACGTGGTCGAGCACGGAGGGGTCCATCCCCATGGAGCCCAGCATGGTCATGGTGGCGGAGAAGATGGCGCCCTTGGCGCGGATGAAGTTGTCGATGTCCACCTCGTTGATGGACACGTCGCGCACGCCGCCGGTCTCCTCCTTGAAGGCGATGATGTACTCGCCCATGCCGTTCTCGTCGAAGCGAACCCGGCGGCCCTCCCGGCTGAACTTGCCCTTGCCGTTGATGATCTTCGCCTTGAACAGCTCCGCGATGATGTCGATGATGCCCGAGCCGCAGATGCCGACCGGGTGCTCGGTGTTGCCGATGGTGGTGAACCGGGGCTCCATGGTGTCGGCGTCGATGGTCATGGCGTCGATGGCCCCGTCGGTGGCGCGCATGCCGCAGGAGATGTCGCCGCCCTCGAAGGCCGGGCCCGCGGAGCAGGCGCAGGACATCAAAAACTCGCTGTTGCCGAACACCAGCTCGCCGTTGGTGCCCAGGTCGATGAACAGGGCCATTTCCTCTTTATCCCACAGCATCGACGCGAACGCGCCGGCGGTGATGTCGCCGCCCACGTAGCTGCCGATGTTCGGAGCCAGGATCAGCTTGGCGTCGGGGTGCAGGCCCATGTGCAGCGAGGACGTGCGGATGTCGTCGCAGTGGAAGAAGGACGGGATGTAGGGCTCCATGCGCACCGGCTCGGAGAACAGGCCCAGCAGCAGGTGGTTCATGGTGGTGTTCCCGGCCAGGCACATGCGGTAGACGTTCTTCATGCCGATGCCCGCGGCGGCGCACATCTCCTGGGCCAGGGGGCGGATGGACTCGTCGATGACCGCCTGCTGGAGGCGCTGGCTGCCGCCGTCGCGCCCGGATTCGATGATGCGGTTGATGACGTCCGCGCCGTAGCGGATCTGGCCGTTGCCGGTGGACGCCTTCGCCAGCACCCGGCCGCTCTCCATGTCCACCAGCAGCGCCGCCACGGACGTGGTGCCCAGGTCCACCACCAGCCCCGCCACCGGGGTGGTCGCGTCGGCGGGCATGACATCCATCACGCTGAGCGCGCCGTCGGGCTGGGCCTCCAGCACGCAGCGCACGTTGAAGTCGCTGTCGCGCAGCACCCGCGCCAGCTTCTTCAGGGCGTGGAAGGTGAACGTCACCTTCTCCGCGCCGGTGGCCGCCTGGATGGCCCAGGCCGCGCGCTCGTTGTCGGGCATGGTGTCGTCGTTGGTGGGCGCGTCCATGGCCACCGTCACCGCGGACAGGCCGTTGCCGAAGCCGATGCCCGCCGCCTCGATCTCCGCCTTGGTCTGGTTGAAGATCTCCAGCTCCTTGGGGCTTGAGATGTCCGCCACCCGCATGCGGCTCTTGTAGGCCGAGGCGATGTCCGGCACCTCCACCACCACGTCGGAGATCACCTTGCTCAGGCACGACAGCCGCCAGCCCTGGGCGTACTCGTCGTCGGTGATGTGGCGGGTCTTGGGGGAGTCCAGCTCGCCCGAGATCAGCTTCACCCGGCACTTGCCGCAGGCCCCGTTGCCCGAACAGGGCGCGTCGATCGCCACGTTCGCCCGCTGCGCCGCGGACAGCAGGTTGTCCCCCTCGTTCGCGTTGATGTGGACCTCAGAACCGTTGACCTTGAATGTGATCAGTACCATGTAGCGCCCTCCCGTCGGTTTGGTAATTTTGTATTCTGATAGTATTATAACATGGGATGGGCGCGTCGCGCAATAGGCGCAAAGGAAAAGACAGCGGCCCTGCGGTCACTGTCTGTCGGCCAGCGGCACGATGGCCAGCGTCTTGCCCATGGCGTTCAGCACGCGCAGCAGCGTGCCCAGCTGGGGGTCGGCGTTGCCCCGCTCCATCCGGGCGATCTGGGGCTGCCGCACACCGCTCAGCTCCTCCAACTGGCGCTGGGACAGGCCCATCTCCTCCCGCGCCTGTATCATCGCCGTGATGATGCCGGCGCGCATGTCGCTCTCGGCGATCTCCTCGGGGGTATAAAATTCCTTGTCGAAGGCGTCGTCCCACGCCCTCGGCGCTTTCACGTTGCTCATATCACACATCTTCCTTCCATCGTCCACACGCTCATTCCCCGAACCGCGCCTTGAAGTCCTCCAGCTCCCGCTTGGCCTTCTCGATCTCCCTGCGCGGCGTCTTTTGCGTTTTCTTGGCGAACACGTGCAGCAGCACATACCGGTGGCCCAGCCATCCCGCATACAGTATACGATTCGAGGCGGGACGCAATTCGTATATCTCGCCCTCCAGGTGCTTGCAGTAGGGCTCCGTGAGCCGTGGGCCGTTCAGCTTCAACAGCTTCACGTAATCGCGGATCTTGTTCAGCTTGATGCGGGCGTCCTTGCCGCTCTCGCCCTGGAGCTTGCGCATGTATTCCACGACGGGCTGGCGTCCGGCGGCATCCTCGTAGAATACGACGGTATATTCGGCGTTCATCGGAGCATCCCCACCTCCCACATAGATGATAACATATTAGTTATCACATGTCAATACCCGCGCATAAAAAACCCTTTGCCGCACCCACATGACAGGGGTCCCAGCAAAGGGTCATAGGGTCCGATCACGCCGCCACGCCGTTCTCCACGGGCGCGGCCTGCCACGTGCCGTCGCGGAGCTCGTACCGGCCGCCGTTCAGGTCCTCGGCGGCGGTGTCGGTCACGCGCTCGGGCCAGGCGGGTTGGCCGCCCTTGAGGGTGATGCGCATGGCGTCGTAGTCCATGCCCTCGACGCGGATGTAGTCCGACTCGAAGGCGTCGTCGGCGACGGTCACGGCGTAAGCGCCGTCCAGCAGGAACACGGTTCCCTGGGTGCCGTCCACCAGCGCGTAGAGCTGGTCCTGGATGGCATACACCCTGGCGTCCAGCCCCTCCACGGTCACGGCCCGCAGCACCACGTTCAGCGCGGCGGGGGTGTCCATCTGGCGTCCGGCCAGCAGGTCGGTGATGACCTCGAACCGGGCCCGGTCGCCCTCGGCCACGTCCACCAGCGCCACGTTGTAGCGCACCTCGCCCCTGCGGTCGCTGTTGCTGTCGCGGTACACCAGCGCGGACTGCTCGATCATGGGCGTGCCGTTTTCGATGGCCGCGAGGCTCGTGCGCCACGCGCTCAACTCGTCGGTAGCGTCGTCGATCACCAGGCAGTACAGCGGCTCGTCGGCGTCGACCGCGTCCTGCGGCCCCCTGCCGATCCAATAGACGGACAGGGCCTCGTCGGACAGCGTTTCGTCCTTCTTGAGCCCGTGCAGCACGTCGCCCCCGGGCAGCTCGCCGCCCTCCTGGTACCGCGCCAGCACGCCAGGCTCCATCGCCACGAACTGGAAGGTGTCGTCCATGAACATGCCCCTCACCCAGTCGGCGGAGACTTCGGACATGTACAGGTCGAAGTCGTCCTGCTCGCCCACGCGCAGCGCGCCGGTGTTGAAGTTGAGGCTGCTGGTGGAGGTGACCTCCACGGCGGCGTCGGCAACGGCGCGGTCGTTCACGCCGGTGATCATGTAGAGGGTCCGGGCCCTGCCGTCGCCCAGCAGGTCGGCGTCGAAGCTCTCGGAGACGTATTGCAGCTTGCCGCCGGCGCTGAAGATCAGCTTGGTGGCGTTGGGCAGCAGGTAGCTGTCCATGTGGGTGGCGGCGTTGGTCCACAGCTTGTAGCGGTCGATCCCGCCGTCCAGCCGGACGTCCCGGTTCAGGATATAGCGCAGGTCCGTCACGAACACGTTCCCGGCGGCGACCCGGGCCTCGTCGTCGGCCTTGGCCTTCCACACGCCGTAGACCTGGCCCAGCCCGACGCTCTGATCCACCCAGTTCTTGGAATCCAGGGACTTTTGGAGCTGTTCGGCCAGTTCGCCGAAGTCCTTGGCCTGCCCCTCGCGCGGGAGGCTCGAGCCTCCGTCGAGGACGGTGATCGCCGCGCCGTAAGAAGCGTACATTTTGAGCAGGTCGTCCTGCTTGGAGGTCTTGATGTCGTAGGTCTTTTTCTTGTACTGCCAGGTGGTGAGCTTCCAGATGCGCTTGTAGGAGGCGTCCATCTGCACGCCGATGTCGATCAGGGGATCGGCGGCCAGGTGGAACACGCCCTTGCCGATCAGCCGCACGCCGGTGACGTCGGAGTGCGAATGGCTGTCCGAGAGGATCGCGTTGCGCATCGTGCCGACCACCTCGGCGATGGGCTCCACCGCGCCGCCGACGGCCATCAGCTTGGCGTAGGCCACCACGTTCAGGGAGTGCTTGTTGGCGTCGTTGCTGAACAGGTTCTTCGCCACCACGTTCACGGTGTCGGCGGCCTTCAGCTCGGTGTTGGTGATGGTGATCTGCTTCAGGCTGTCGATGTTCATCTTGGCCTTGGCGTAGGACTTGCCGCCGCCCGCGCTGCCCTCGGCGTGGGAATCCGTCACGCTCTCCACCTCTTCCGCGCCCGCGGCGATGGTGACGCTCCGCTTGTTGCTGGTGATCCTGAGGGTCTTGAGCGCCTGCTGTTCCTTCGCGATCGCCTCGATGTACGGCTTGGCCAGCTCGTCATAGCGCGCCTTGACGTTCTTCTGCCAGGCCTCCTGGTCCTCCACGGGGACCCAGTAGGGCTTGACCAGCTCGTCGTAGAGCTTCTGGACGTTCTTGCTCCACTTTTCGGTGTCCTCGACCTGCTCCTTCATCACCTCTTTGAGCAGCTTATTGTAATTCGACTGGACGTTCTGCTCCCACTTCTCGGGGTCCTCCTCATAGACATCCTCATAGTGGCCCCCGACCAGGTGGGGCACCCATACGCTGGTCTTCTTGTAGGGCATGGGGGTCTCCGCCTCGGCCTGGGCCCGGAGCGCGTCCCGCGTCTTCTGGGGCACCTGGCTGGCCTTGGTGTACTTGGCCTTGTAGACCATCGGCGTCTCCGCCTCGGCCTGCTGCATGAAGGCGTCCTTCTGCTCGTCGGTGAGGTCGAGCGCCTCGGTGTAGACCATGGGGGTCTCCGCCTCGGCCTGGGCCCGCAGCGCCTTCGCGGTCTCCGCGTCCGGGCTGTAAAGCTTCGAGTTCACGTAAGTGCTGGAGGCCGTCAGGTCCACCGTGGCGTGGTTGTTGAGGTTGGTGGTGGCCTCGGTGTGGGGGTTGACGCCCAGGCCCTTGGAATCAGCGTTGGCGTCGGTCCGCTGGTCATACAGGGACACGTCGGCGTTGATCTCGACGTTCCCATCGGCCGTCACGTTCGTGCCCGTGCCGAAGCTCACGGCGGCGTCGCTGTTGATGGTGGTGTCGGCGTAGGCCCGGGCGATCTGGATGACGCCGTTGGACTTGACCTCGGCCTTGGTGGCGATCTCGTCCTTGCCGATATCCTCGTCCGCGGAGGCGGGCCTGTTCGCGTCGCCGGTCCTGGCCTTGATGTTGATGTCCCCGAGGGAGCCCATCGTGACGTAGCTGCCCACATCGACGCGCACGTCGCGGGTAAGCGTGTTGGTGGCGTAGACGGAGTCGCCGCTCAGGATGCCGAACCTGCCGTGGTAGAGGGACTCGGCGTCCATCTTCGCGCCGGAGGACGCCTGGACCGTCAGGTCCGCGCCGGCGTTCAGGCGGGCGTCGTCGTAGATCTTGATGTGGTTGGCAGTGGTGGCGGTGTTCTCGCCCCGGGTGACGCCCACGTCGACCAGGAAGCCCAGGTTCCCCTCCTCCACCTTGGAGACGCTGTTGACCAGCTCGGAGGTCTCGACCTTGCCGGTGGTGCCGGAGATGTCCTCGGCCACGGCCTTGACGGTCATGTTGCTGTCGGCGACGGCGCTGTTGGGCTTGACGTCGATGATGCTCACGTCCGCGCCGGCGCTCGCGCCCACGGTGGCCCGCACGGCCGGGTCGCCGGTGTTCTTGGTATTGGTCATGGACTGCACCTTGAGGCTGCCGCTATGGAGCTCTATCCCGGTCGCCCTGGCCTCCTGCGTGCCCTCGAGCGCGGCCCGGGCCTTGTTGGTGGCGACGGTGACGCCCGCGATGTCCGCGGCGGAGGTGCCGATGTCGGCCTTCGCCTCCAGGGCGCGGCTGGTCGCCTCCACCGTGATGATGCCGGCGCTGATCTGCCCGCCGGTCAGTTCGGCGGTGGCCTTGGCGCCCACGGTGGCCTCCGCGGTGTTGGTGGAGACCTTCACCGCCTCCAGCGCGCCGATGCCCCGGCTGGTGCCCGCGCCGTCGGCCCATGCCCGGGCCGCGTGATCGGTCCGCACGTCGACGGCGCGCTCGCCCTTGGGATCGTCCGCCAGCGCGCCCGACAGTTCGAGCTTCGATTCAAATGTGCCGTCGGCCTTGGCGGTCACGTTGTTGACGCCCACGGCCAGCAGCCCGCCGGTGCCCTGGGCCTCGGTGGTGGCCTTCGCGCCGGTCTGTCCCGCGGTCTTTACGGCCAGGTCCGCGGCGTCGTGGAGGATCACGTCCTCGATCAGCGCCTGCGCCACGGCTTCGTCATGGGCCTTGACGGTGTTCACCGTCACCGTGCCCGCGGACACGGACAGGTTTCTGCCGCCGGTGTTGCCCAGGGTGGCCTGGGCGGGATAATCCACGCTGTCGTTGAGGGTGGAGGCGACGCTCACGTCGCCCACGCTTCGGCGGCCTTCCTCGCCCACCTTGAACGTCCATCTGTTGTTGGGAAGCAGCCCGATCTTCGCGGTCTGCCGGGTCTCCAGCTCGGCCTTGACCACGTTGGGCGCGACGCTGGCCAGCGACGCCGCCAGCTTGGGCGCGCCGACATGGGCCTCGACGGTGCTCACGCCGTCGGCCCTGACGTCGATGCCGCTGCCGTTGGTGAGGTATTCGCCGTGGTGGCCCAGCATGAGCGCGTCCGCCTCGGCGCTGGCCTTGGCCACGGCCACGTTCGCGCCCGCGCCGTAGACCGTGCCGCTGACGCCCGCTGCGCTGGGGGTCACGTTGGCGGCGGCGTTGGCGCGCTGCCGGAGCGTCACGGCGGTGGCGGCGTCCTTCGCGCCGTTCTCATTGATGATCGTCCTGCCGCTGTTCTGGGTCAGGATGGCCCTGAAGGTGTCGTCGCTGTACGCCGTGCCCACCTGGGCGTTGGCGGTGATGGCGGAGAAGTCCTGGTTGGAGATGTCGCTGGTCACGTCGTCGCCGGAGACGTTGCTGACGCTGACGCCGCTTGCGAAGCGGTTCTCGCCGGTCAGGTTCGCCTCCGCCACGGAGGAGCGCCCGTAGGCCGCGGCCACGTTGGCGTTGGCGGTGATGAGCGCGCCGCCGCCGGTCTTGATGTCGGCGGAGGTGCTGGTGGTCTGGTTGGAGCCGACCGACAGCTTGCCGGCGGTCACGTCGGCGTGGTCGAAGGTCGCCCGCTGGTCGGCCTGGTTGTCGGCCACGGCCACCATCGCGGCCACCCGCACCGCGCCCAGGTTCAACCCCGCGGCGCTGGCGTCGGCGGTGGCGCTGCCCAGGCTGTTGACGGTCAGGTCCCCGCCCACGGTCAGCGCGCCGTCGCCGGACCTGATCTCGGCGATGTTCTGGGTGTCGTTCTTCGCCACGGCCGCGTTCAGGTCCGCGGTCACGCCGCCCAGGTTGCCGGAGATGGTCCTGGCCACGGCCTTGGAGCTGTTCGCCGTGCCGCCCAGGCCCGCGGCGACGGTCAGCGCCCCGCGCACGTTGAGGTCGGACGCGCCGTTGTCGATCACGGCCATATTCTTAGCCGCCTGTCGCGCGTAGTTGTAGGACAGGCCGACCGCGCCCATGCCCACGGCTGCGGCGTCGAGGGCGGAGGTGGCCTCGGAGGCATTGTTCGTGTAGACTTTCAGGCTCGCCGCGTCGGTCTTGACGCCGTGCAGCGTCGCCAGCGCGTCGGTGTCGTTGAAGGCTAAGAGCACGTTGCCGCCCACGCCCACGCTGCCCGCCGCCGCGGAGAGCAGGGCGGGGGTGGCGGAGGAGGTGGCCCGGGTGTCCACGCTCACATTGGAGAGGGGCGCGTTCACGACGGTCCTGCCGTCGCCGTCGCCCAGCACGGCGCGCAGCTTCGGCGCGACGGTGGATACCGCGGCGTTCAGCAGCACGGCCCCCGCGCCGCCGGCCACGCCCAGCAGCTTGCTGTCGGCAGTGGTGTCGGAGACGCTGTTGACGTTCAGGAAGCCCGCGGAGCTCTTGTCGATGCGGGTGCCGCCGCCCACGACGGCGCTCTGGTCCAGGTGATTGGCCGCCACGGCCACGCCCACGTTGCCGCCCGCCGCCGCCATGGAGACGGCGCGGATGGAGGGCTTGCTGGGGCTGAAGGTGTCCTTGAGCGCCTGCTTGATGATGCCCGCGCGCTCCTTGTCGTCGGCGGTGAAATCAGAGGAGCCGGAGCTGGCCTCGACGGTCATCTCCCGGCTGGTCTCGCCGATCAGGTCCACCGCGCCGTGGCTGCCCGCGGCCACGTTGGTGTGGAGCGTCGCCACGGCCACGCTCACGCCCACGCCGGTGGCGGCG
>JAFUWR010000248.1 GCA_017471125.1 Clostridia bacterium
ATACGTGAGCCAGCGGACGACCAGCCTTACGCCGTCCTTCTCCCGGATGCCGTCGCCGTCGCCGTCCACCCAGCCCGCTTCCTCCAGGAGGACCTTGGCCCCCTCGGGGTCGTAGTCCTCGGTGGTCACGCGCTCGCCGCCGAAGGTGGAGAAGCCGTCCGGGAACGCGCCGTGGCCCACCACGCCGTGGCCGTCCAGCAGCACCGCCACGAAGCCCGCCCTGTCGATGCCCATGGCGATGGCCTTGCGCACGGCGGGGTCCTGGATGACCGGGGAGGTCATGTTCATCGACGCGAAGAAGGCGCGGGAGGTCTGGATGGCGGAGAACTGGAAGGCGCCGTTCTCAAACAGCGGATAGCTCTCGTAGGCCATGCCGTAGGCGGCGTCGATCTCGCCGGCCTGGAGCGCCATCGCCAGCGTGTTGCCGTCAGAGATGGTGCGGATGGTCAATTCGTCCAGCTTGGGCTCCCCATTCCAATAATACTCGTTGGGCGCGAGGGTCAGGTGGTCGTCGGTCACCATGTCGGTCACCTTGTAGGGGCCGGTGCCCACGGCGATGCCCGCGTCGAAGTCGCTGGCGTCCACGTCGATGACGCAGCCGTAGGGGTCGCCCAGGTAGTTCATCAGCGCCGGCAGCGGCTCGCTGGTCTTGATGGTCAGCACCTGGCCGTCGGCCTCGATGGACTCGATCAGGGTGTCTGAGGGCGCGCGGTCGTGGTTGGCCAGCAGGTGCTCCAGGCACTGCTTCACGGCCTCGCCGTCCATGTCCCGGCCGGAGGAGAACTTCACGCCGTCCCGCAGGGTGATGGTCCAGGTCAGCGCGCCGTCGTTCTCCCAGGACGTGGCCAGCCAGGGCTCCAGCTCCATGGCGTCGGTGTAGTGGACGAGGGTCTCGCCGATGCCGTAGCGGATGCAGGCCCAGCCGTTGTAGGTGCGGTGGGGATCGGTGGTCTCCTCCCAGTTCTCGGAGTTGAAGGTGGTGTCGCCGATGACCATGGTCTTGCCCTCGGCCAGGGCCGCGCAGGCCAGCATCAGGCACAGCGCGAGGATCAGCAGCTTCTTCATGTTCTCTTCCTCCCTTTACAGTATGCTTTCGATCAGCCGCTTCGTGTAGTCGTTTTGCGGATCGCGGATCACGTCGTCCGGCTTCCCCTGCTCCACGATACTGCCCCTGTACAGCACCAGCACCCGGTCGCAGAACTGCTGCACCAGCGCGATGTCGTGGCAGATGAACAGTATGGAGAGCGCCAATTCCTGGCGCAGCCTTTGGAGCAGCGCCAGCACCTCCTTCTGGATGGTCACGTCCAGCGCGGAGGTGGCCTCGTCGCAGATCAGCAGCCTGGGCCGTATGGCGATGGCCCGGGCGATGGCCGCCCGCTGGCACTGGCCGCCGGAGACCTGGTGGGGATAGCGGCCGGCGAAGTCCGCGGGCAGGCCGCACTGCTCGAGCAGCGCCGCTACGCGCCGCCTGACCTCCGACCTGCCCATGCCCGCGTTGCGCAGGCTCTCGCCGATGCCGTCGCCCAGGGTGTGCCGGGGGTCGAAGGAATCCGCGGGCGTCTGGAACACCATCTGCATCTTGCGGTAGGGTCCCTTGAGCCGCTTTCCCGTCAGGCGGGTGATGTCCTGCCCGTCCAGCGCGATCCGCCCCTCGGTGGGGTCCGTCAGCCGGGTCACCATGTTGACCACGGTGGTCTTGCCGCTGCCGCTCTCGCCGATGATCCCCAGGCACTCGCCCGGCATCAGCTCAAAGCCGATGTGGTCCACCGCGGTGAAGTCGGGCTGGCCCTTTCTGGCAAACACCTTCGTCAGGTCTTCGACCTTCAGGATCGGTCCCACAGCCTCACCTCCGCAGTCTCGGCACAGCGGCCATCAGGGTCCGGGTATATTCCTCCCGGGGATGCTCCAGCACCATTTCGGCCGGGCCGTATTCCACCGTTTTGCCGTCCTTCATCACCAGCACGTTGTCCGCCATCGCGCCGACGACGCCGATGTTGTGGGTGACGATGACGATGGCGGTGCCGAACACCTCGCGCACCTTGAGCATCTCCTCCACCACCTGCTTCTGCACGCTCACGTCCAGCGCGGAGGTCGGCTCGTCGGCCAGCAGCACCCTGGGCGTCATCAGCATGGCCGCGGCGATGCCCACGCGCTGCTGCATGCCGCCGGAGAGCTCGAAGGGGTAGCTGTCCAGGATGCGCCGCCCGTCCTCGAAGCCGATCTTTTGCAGCAGCCCGAGGGCGCGCTGCTCGAACGCCCACCGCGTGATGGGGCCGTGTTCGCGCATCGCCTCGTAGAGCTGCGCGCCCACCGTGCGGATGGGGCAGAACGACGCGCCCGCCGACTGGAAGATCATGCTGATCTCCGGCCCGTTCAGCTTGCGCGCCTGGGCGGGCGTCAGGTCGGGGATGTCCCTGTCGCCGTACCAGATGTCGCCCCGGGTGACCTGGCCCGTCGGCCCCAGCAGCCCCATGGCCGCCTTGATGACGGTGGACTTGCCGCTGCCGCTCTCGCCTACGATGCCCAATATCTCGCCCTGCCCGAGGGTGAAGCTGACGTCCTCCACCACCCGGCGGGCGTTGTAGGAGATGTAGACGTGGTCGTATCGCAATACCTCTGCCACGCTATCGCCCCCTCATGCGCGGGTCGGCGTGGTCGCGGACCGTGTCGCCCAGCAGGTTGAAGATCATCACCGAGACGAAGATCGCCAGGCCGGGGGTCAGGGTGATCCACGGCACGGTGGTCATCAACGCCCGGTTCTCGGACATCATGCTGCCCCACTCGGCGATGGGCGGCTTCGCGCCCAGGCCCAGGAAGGAGAGCCCCGCCAGCTCCATCATCATGGTGCCGATGTCCAGCATCGAGGTCACCAGTATGGGGCCCATGATGTTCGGCAGGATGTGCTTGACCAGCAGCTTCGCCGTGCCGCTGCCTGAGAGGCGGGCCGCCCGAAGATAGGGCGTCTCCTTCTGGGCCAGCGTCTGGCTTCGGGCGATGCGGGCGTACTTCGGCCAACTGATGGCCGCCAGCGCGAATATGGCGTTGTGGAGCCCGCCGCCCAGCACGCCCGCCACCGCCAGCGCGAACACCAGGCCGGGGAAGGCCAGGAACATGTCGGACACGCGCATCAGCACCGTGTCGAGCTTCCCGCCGTTGTAGCCGCAGAACACGCCGATGACCGTCCCGACCACGGTGATGACCGCCACCAGCAGCAGGGTCGAAAAGATGCTTGTGCGGCTGCCGACGATCACCCGGGACAGCATGTCCCGCCCGTAGCGATCGGTGCCGAAGATGTGCTCCGGCGACGGCGCGGCCTTGGCGTTGGACAGGTCCTGCAAATAGGGGTCGTAGGGCGTCAGGGCCTCCGAGAACAGGGAGCAGAGGATCAGCAGCGCGGCCAATATGCCGAATACGATCAGCCGGAGCCTGACCGTGTCGCGCCTGATCCTCGGCGGGCGGACGGTGGGCTGTGTCGTCATCCTTCGCTGACCCCCAATCGGATGCGCGGATCGAGCGCGTGGTAGAGCAGGTCGGTGATCAAATTGACCAGCACGTAGATCAGCGCCATCCAGACCACATAGGCCTGGATGAGCGGGTAGTCGCGCATGGTGATGGCGTCCACGGCCAACTTGCCCACGCCGTCCCACATGAATATGGATTCGATGATGGCCGTGCCGCCCAGCAGGCTGCCGATGGACAGCGCCAGCAGCGTCACGATGGTCAGCATGGAGGACTTGATGACGCTCCGCCACAGGATGACGCTCCCCCGCACGCCCCGCGCCCGCGCGCCCATGACGTAGTCCTTGTTCAGCTCCTCCAGCACCGTGGCCCGCACCTGGCGCATGTACTTGGCGGACATGGAGATGGCCAGCGTCAGCGTGGGCATGAGGGCGCTGCGGATGGACGTGCCGCTGGAGATGACCGGCAGCCAGCCCAGCCTGATGGACAGCAGTTGCATCAGCAATAGCGCCACAAAAAAGTTGGGCAGGGAATTGCCGATGAAGCTCAAGAAGCGCAGGCAGTAATCCGTGACCCTGTCGTGTCTCACCGCCGCCAGAACCCCAAGTGGGATGGAGATGACGACGGTCAGCAGGATCGACAGCGCCGTCAGCAGCAGCGTGGCGGGCAGCTTCGAGATGAAGGTCTGGAACACGTCGCGCCCCGACACGTAGCTTACGCCCATGTCGCCCCGGAGCATGCCGCCCAGCCAGGCGAGGTACTGGGTCACGAAGGGCTTGTCCAGCCCCAGCTCCGCCCGCTTCAGGTCGATGACCTCCTGGGACACCGCGCCCTTGTTGCCGTACATCTCCGTGATGGCGTCGCTGCCCGCCAGCCGCATCATGGCAAAGGACAGGAAGGTGATGCCGATCAGTATCGGGATCAGCTGCAACAGCCGCCGAAGCGCGTACCTGCCCATGGCGCGGCCTCCCTTCCCGTGCGGGCGCTGGGGGCAGCGCTCGTACATACTCTATCTCCATCAGTGTATTCTACCCACCTCTGCCCCGCAAGCCCCCAGGGGGGATGGATTTTTTTGTTTTAATCGTGAATTAACATAAAACGAGGGAGCGCCGCGAAGGCGCTCCCCATGAGCCGGTAAGGGTCGTTGTGTCATTCCTCCAGGGTAACTATGTTGCTCAGCCACTCGGCCGCGCCGTCGTCGGCCACGCCCAGGGCGGCGAAGGCGAAGGTCCCCGCGGCGTCCTTGTCCCAATCCGCGCAGGCGGTGAAGGTGCCGGACAGGGTGTTGCCCACGTTGGCCCGCATGTTGGTGTCGTCCAGGCGGAGCACGATGTCGCCGCCGCCGCGGAAGTCGTGGTCCGCGCCGAAGCCCAGCAGGATCGCCTTGAACGTGCAGGGGCTATTGCCCAGGTTCGTCAGCGTCCAGGCGAAGGTGCGCAGGTCGCCGTCGGCCTCGCGCTGGGTCACGGTGAGGGTGAGCTGCACCGGGGAGGTCTTGTCGCCGGAGCCCTTGAAGCTCTCCGCGGTCCGGCCGGCCAGCCAGGCGCTCATCAGCTCGTCCAGGTCCATGGGCCGGACGGTGTTCTCCTTGAAGGCGTAGCCCCGGGCCTGGGCGAAGGCCGTGAACGCGCTGTCCAGCTTGCCGCCGTAGATGCCGTCGGCATAGCCCGCGTTGTAGCCCAGGTCGTTCAGCATGTTCTGCACGAAGCGCACGTTCTCGCCCCGGTCCTGGCGATGCAGGGTCGGCCCGGCGGGGATGGCCTCGGTCTCCTGGTAGCCGCAGTCCACGCAGGTGCGGGTCCGCTGGCCGTCGGCCACGCGGGTGGGCAGGCTGGTGACGGTCCAGGGGCCGAACTCATGGTTCAGCCGCTTCTGGGTCTGGGGCCAGGCCACGCCGTCGGGCTCCAGGCCCTGGTCGCGCTGGAACTTCATCAGCGCCGTCTCGGTGCCGCCGCCGAACACGCCGTCCGCGCCGCCCTGGTACAGATACCCCTGGTCCACCAGGAGCTGCTGCATCTGGCGCACAGGCTCGCCCCGCACGCCGCGGCGCAGGGTGCCCTCGGGGTCGAAGTCCTGGTTCTCCTGGTAGCCGCAGACCGAGCACACCCGGGCGCGGCGGCCGGCGGAGTGGTCGGTGGGCTGGATGAAGGTCCGCCATTCACCGTAGGTGTGCGGGATCATCTCGATGTCGCTCTCCTGCTCGTAGCCGCAGACCTGGCAGGTCCGGCGGCGCAGGCCCTCGCGGGTGCAGGTGGCCTCGCGGACCACCTTACACTTGCCGTAGGTATGCGGCTCCTTCTCGATGGTCTCCTCCTGCTCCTCGCCGCACAGCTTGCAGTAGCGCGTGCGCAGGCCGGTGCGGGTGCAGGTGGCCTCCTTCTCGACCTTCCACTTGCTCCACTCGTGGTCGCAGGGCTCGTCCTCGCTCAGGTACTTCTTCTGGATCCAGCCCATCAGGTCCTCGCCGGCGTAATAGCCGTACCACTTGCCGTCTTCGCTCACGTCGATGAACGTGATCAGGTCGCCCTTGGACCACTTCTCCAGCACCGAGCTGTGCTTGTCCGGCTCGGTGTACGCCTTGACCCCGCTGCTGGTCACGTAGAAGTCCTTCGTGCCCATGGCCAGCGCCGTCGACGCCAGCGCCAGGAGCAACATTGCCGCAAGTACCGTAATAATGATCTTTCGCATGCTATCTCCCCCTGTTCTTAACCAAAATTGACAATTGAAAATTGAGAATTGAGAATCCAGGTCGAAATCCTCCGGATTTCCAGATCAAACAGATCCGCAGGATCTGCACCTGAACTCCTCACTCCTCACTCTTCACTCTCCACTCTCCGCGCTTTCCATAGCGTCCGCCGAGTTATAATCCGTATAGAGCCACGCGAAGTCCTTCGGCTTGAGTGCCACGGCCCAGGCGCCGCGGGGCTTGCCGGTCCAGAGGTCGGTATAGGGGTCGGTCTCGCCCAGGCGGACGATGACCTCCCGGTCGCCGAAGTTGAACAGCGCGATCAGCTTCTCGCCGTTCAGGTAGCGGCCGATGCCCAGCACCCGGTCGTCGCCGGTGTCCACGACCCAGGTGTCGGCGCTGCCGAAGAACACGCGCTTCTCCTCCCGCAGGGCCTCGAGCCGGCGGATGGCGCCGAACACCTGCCCCTCGACGGCAGTCGGGTCCTTGCGCTTGGCGGCGTTGTCCCAATCCATGTCGCCCCGGTGCAGGTAGCGGCTGTCGCCGGACTTGATGGGGTCGTCGTGGTAGGCGTCGTCGTTGAGCTGGGCGATCTCGTCCCCGGCGTACAGCACCGGGATGCCGGACAGCGTGAACATGTAGGCGTGGAGCATCACGTCCAGCCGCACGGCCAGCTCGAGCGCCTCGGCGTCGCCGCGCTCCAGGGCCGTCTGTATGCCGCACAGGGACGCGGTGGTGCCGCACATGCGGGCGTCGCCCAGGCGCGGGTCATCGTTGTACAGCTCGCCCCGGGACGGGCTGCCCGGGAACCAGCCGCAGAACCAGTCGTTCAGGTAGCGCTTGTGGGGCACCTCGCCGATGCCGTAGCGGCCCAGGAAGTCGTAGTCCAGGCCCCAGCCGATGTCATCGTGGCAGCGGAGGTAGTTCAGGAACGTGTACTGCTTCGGCAGGGCGAACACCTGGCCCAGCTGGTGTCTAAGCAGCTTCACGTCCCGGGTGGCGACGGTGTGCCAGGTGGAGGCCATGGTGGTGACGTTGTAGAGCATGTGGCACTCGGGCTTCTCCACCGAGCCGAAGTACGGCACCACCTTGCTGGGCTCCATGACCACCTCGCCCAGGAGCATCGTGCCGGGGCAGACGATCTCGCACACCAGGCGCATCATCCGCACCAGCGTGTGCACCTGCGGCAGGTTGCGGCAGGTGGTGCCCAGCGCCTTCCAGATGTAAGGCGTGGCGTCCAGCCGGATGACGTCGATGCCGTGGTTGCACAGGTAGAGCATGTTGTCCGTCATGTCGTTGAACACCATGGGGTTGGCGTAGTTCAGGTCCCACTGGTAGGGCCAGAAGGTGGTCATGACCACCTTGTTCACCTCCGGGCACCAGGAGAAGTTGCCCGGCGCGGTGGCGGGGAACACCTGGGGCACCGTCTGCTCGTAGGCGTTGGGGATGTCCCAGTTGTCGTAGAAGAAATAGCGCTGCTGGCAGGCCACGTCGCCCGCCCGGGCCCGCCGCGCCCACTCGTGGTCCTCCGAGGTGTGGTTCATCACGAAATCCAGGCACACCGCGATGCCCCGGCCGTGGCAGTCGTTCGCCAGCGCCGCCAGGTCGTCCATGGTGCCCAGCTCCGGCTGGACCTTCCTAAAGTCGCTGACCGCGTAGCCGCCGTCGGACTTGTCCTTCGGGCTCTCCAACAGCGGCATCAGGTGCAGGTAGTTCACCCCGCAGTCCTCGATGTAGTCCAGCCGCTCCCGCACGCCGTTCAGCGTGCCCGCGAAGGGGCCGACGTACATCAGCATGCCCGTCATGTCGTTGCCCTTGTACCAGTCCGGGCAGGCCTCCCGCGCCCGGTCCATCAGCTTCAGAGCCTCCGGCCGCGCGTCGTAGGCCCGCTGGATCATGTCGATGAAGTAGTCCCAGGAACCCAGGTCGTTGTGGTACAACTCGAGGTACAGTTGCTTCAATTCCGCGCCGTGCCGCTCGAAGCGCAGCGTAAATTCGCGATCCATCTCCATGCCTCGACACCCCTTCCCTAATGTATGACTGTATTATAGCATAAATCGGCGGGCGGCGCAACGCCGCCCGCGCGATCGGGCGCGATCACATCGCCGGGCGAAGCGGGCGCCTGGGGTCCGGCGCGGGGCTATCGCGCTTCCTGTCCGGCGAACACCACCAGGGGCGTCTGGGTGGACGTGGTGACGACATAGTACCGGAAGGGCCGGTCGGCGTGGAACTCCCGGTATCGGGGCTCTTCCTCCTCCCAGGGCGCGGCATATCCGTCCGCGACGATGGTCACCGCGGCGGCTTCCAGGCCCTCCTCGTCGGTCTTGATCTTGGCCTTCTGCATGATGCTGCCGATGTACCACGGCTGATCCGACATGCGGGAGAAGTCCGCGGCACTCGCGTCGAAGGCGTCCGCCGCGCCGCGGTCCCTGAGATAGCCCTCCAGCGCGTCCGCCCCGAAGACGCTCTCCGTGTCGAGCTTCGGGAGCCACAGGTCCACGTCCATATACCGCGCCGCGGCATAGTCCGCCTGCCAGTCCGAGGCGTCGCCGAGCACGGCGATGAAGGTCAGGCCGCCGTTCAGGGGGATGGAGATCAGCTGGGTGTCCCCGTCCTCATAGTACAGGTAGCTCTCCTTTGCCTTCATCATGTCGCGGCGGCTCACCTGGCCGTCGATGTCGGTGAAGTCCTCGGGCTCGGTCATGTAGTCATCGAAATCCTCCGCCCAGGAGCTCTTCAGGTACACCGCGTTGACCAGCGCCGCCGCGCAGGCGGACAGGTCGTCCGAGATCGACGGGATCATGCCGTCCGTCGCCCGGTCGCACCACTGGTTGACGGTGTCCGTGATCTGGTCCGCCGGCACGCTGGCCACCGTCGCGTCGTAGCGCTCCGAGATGCGCCGGATGTAGTCCGGCAGGAACCCCCCGAAGATGTCGGTGTTGTTCCACACGCCGTTCAGGACGCGATAGGCGTGGGGCGGCAGCGTCGGCGCTTCCTCCTCGGGATAGTAGCTCGCCGCCTGCTTCAGGTCCTGCGCCTGCCAGCGGACCCAGCCCAGGAAATACCCGACGCTCTCCCGGACCGTCGCGTACCACTGGGCCATCTCATCTTCGGACGCGAAGCCCATCGCGCGGAGCAGGTGCTCCCGCGTGTCGCCGTTCGCGCCCTCCACGGCCAGGATCAGCGCCGCGCGCAGGGAGAGCGGCGATATGATGTAGTCCTCCCGCGCGTTCAGCGCATGGATGTAGCTCAGAAAGTCCTGGTCAAAGTCCGTGTCCGCGTCGGTCGCGGCCATCGCGCACATGGGCAGCAGCATCGAGCAGATCAGTATCGCGATCAGCAAACGCCTCATGTCATGAGCCCTCCTTCCGATTCCCCTCTTTATGGCCCCGCCCGGGGCCGCGTTCGTACCAAAAAGGCGAGGCGCGCCGACAACGTCATTCGATCCATGTCATTGTCGGCGCGCCGCCGGTCAGTCAACCCTGATACAGGCCAAAGTCCACCCAGATCACCGGCCTGACGCCCACCGAGCCGTCGGTGGTCTTCATGTGGTCGGCGATGTAGTGCCCGGAGGCGAACACATTGGCGATCTTGTTCTTGCCGTCGCCGGGGGAGCGGAGCCACCAGCGGCAGAAGCCGTTCTTGCTGCTGACGTAGGCGCCCTGCTTCCGGGCGTAGGCGGTGGCCTCGCAGCGGTTCCAGCCGCGCTCGGGGATCATGGCCCGCACCTGGTCCTTGGTCTTATAGTTCTGGGTGCCGTCGAAGTGGAGCACCCACGCCTCGAACTCGGGCACGCTGAGCAGGAACACATGGTCCTGGCTGCCCGTGCCCGCGCTGTACTGGGGATACCAGTGGTTCTCGTGGGCGGCTACGTTCGTAAGCTCCACGCATTTCTGCTCGGCGGCGGAGAACGCCTGCCTGTAGAAGTAGTCGTTCAGCCAGCCGCGGATAGAGCTCTCGGCCCAGGTGGTCTTGCCCGAACGGTTGTTGAAGGGCAGGGCGTCCAGCACGTATCTGGACATCAGCAGCTTCCTGGCCCCGTCGCTCTTGAGCACGACCCACTCGACGGGCTCGGCCCCGTTCTTGGTGTTACCGTCCTGCTCATACCGGCCGAAGGACACGAGCTGGTCGATGCCGTAGTCCGCGTACTTCGACCGCTGGGGCGCGGGGGTGGGCTGGGGCGTGGCCGCGGCGGCGCTGCGGCGCTCCCGCGCCTGCTTGGCCAGCGCCGCGCTGTCCAGGTAGTCGCCCAGGGCCTCGAAGTACTCCGCGGCGGACAGGTAGTCGCCCGCCTCCATCTGCGCCTTGCCGCGCTCGTAGATCTCCTCGTTGCTCGCCGCCAGGCACGCGCCGCCCAGCAGCAGCAGCGCCAGCAGCAGCGCGAGGACTTGTTTCGTGATCGCCTTCATGGACCGTTCCCCCTGTCGCACGCGCGTCAATACGCATCCTCGTAGTCGCCGTAGTCGTAATCGTCGTAGCCGTAATCGTCGTCGTAGGCGTAGTCGTAGTCGGTCCAGTCGTCGTCGTAGCCGTCGTAGCCGTCGTCATAGTCGTCGTAGGACTCGGACCCGGACGGGTCCTCCGGCTCGTCGTAATGCTCGTCCTCCGCGGCCTCCGTCCCGGCGTCCCCGTTGTAGGGCGTCGCGCAGCTCGCGGGGATCCAGCGGGTGCCGCCGCCGTAGTAGACCGAATACCAGTTGCCGCCCGCGCCGTCCGGGCTCTCGCCGATGCCGGTCAGCACGGTGCCCGCGCTGACGGTGCCGACGCTCTCGAAGTTCGTGCCGGGGCCCATGCGCACCTGGCAGTCGGTGGTCACGCGCAGCGGCATCTCCTGATCCCAGGGGGACGCCTCCGGCTCGGTGCCGTCGTCATAGGACACTTCGCCTGTGATCGGCACGTCGTCCGGGACGGGCACATCGCCGCCCACGTTCGCGTCGTAGGTATCGTCCGGGATATATTCGCTCTCCGCGGCGTCGAGGGCGTCCGTCTCCTCGAGATCGCCCACTTCGTCCGCGTCCTCCAGATCGTCCACCTTGACCAGGCTCGCGTACCGGCTGGAGATCCAGGCCACGCCCGTGGAGGCTTCCACGGCGTACCAGCCGTCCCGCGCGCCCACGGGCTCCAGGAGCTGGCCGGGATACACCGTGGCCACGGCGTCGGACATCACGTCCGTGTCGGCCCGCAGGGTGCACTCGGTGTCCACGCGGATCTTATAGCCGTCGGGCACCTGGCCGAACTCGTCCTCCCAGTCCGCGTACAGGTGGATGTCGTTCACGTCATCGCCCACGACATAGGGGTCCTGCTCGTCCCCGTCCTCCTGGGGGTCCGTCTCGTCCGTGGCGTCCGCGGCCTCCATGTCCACCAGGCTCGCGTACTGGGAGGACACCCAGCCGCCGCCGTAGGGCGTCTGCGCGCCGTACCAGCCGTCGTACTCCACACTCAGGAAGGGCAGGACGTCGCCCGCCGCCACGGAGCCGATGGCGTCGTACTCGATGCCGGGGCCGGTGCGCACGCTGCACTCGGTGTCCACGCGCACCCGGAACTCATTGGAGACATCGCCCAGTGCCGGGACCTCGCCCGGCTGTTCCTCCGTGGCGTCCGCCGCGTCCGTGCCGGACCACTGGGCGTAGACGCTGATGTCCTGGGTGATCGGCACGTCGCCGGTGAAGGCGCTGCCCGAGCCGTCGGGCGCGGTGTTCCAGCCGAGGAACTCGTGGCCCTCCCAGGTCCGCACGAAGTAGTCGAAGCCGCCCAGGCCCACCTCGTTGAGCCAGTCGTTGACGGTCTGGCCCTGCTTCACGGTGACGACCTGCGGGTCGCCGAGCTCCTCCCCACCATGGTTCTCCATGAACACCACGTCGCACCAGGTCTCCTCGCCGGGGGCCTCGATGGGCACGAGGGTCGCGTACATGGAGGAGATCCAGCCTGCGCCGTAGGGCGTCTGCACGCCGTACCAGCCGTCGTACTCCGCGCTCAGGTAGGGCAGGACGTCGCCCGCCGCCACGGACCCGAGGGGCATGTGCTCGATGCCGGGACCCTCGCGCACGCTGCACTCGGTATCCACGCGCACCTGGTATTCACCGGAGACCTCGCCGAGGGCCGGCAGCGGCTCCGCCAGCACCGTGCCGCCCCACTGGGCGTAGACGGTGGTGTCCTGGGCGATCTGCACGTCCCCGGTGAACGCGCTGCCGGAGCCGTCCGCCGCGGTGTTCCAGCCGAGGAACTCGTGGCGCTCCCAGGTCCGATTGAAGTAGTCGAAGCCGCCCAGTCCCACCTCGTTGAGCCAGTCGTTGACGGTCTGGCCCCGCTTCACGGTGATGACCTGCGGGTCGCCGGTCTCGGCCTCGCCCCGGTTCTCCACGAACACCACGTCGCAGGTGGTCTCCTCTGCGCTCTGGATGGGCACGAGGGTCGCGTACATGGAGGAGATCCAGCCGCCGCCGAAGGGCGTCTGCACGCCGTACCAGCCCTCGTATTCCACGCTCAGGTAGGGCAGGATGTCGCCGGGCGCCACGGCGCCGAGGGCGTTGTATTCGATGCCCGGGCCCTCGCGCACGCTGCACTCGGTGTCCACCCGGACCTGGTACTCCTTGGAGACCTCGCCCAGCGCCGGCAGCGCCGGATGCAGCGCGGCGGGAGCCCACTGGGCGTAGACCGTCAGGTCGCCGGTCAGGGGCGTCCCCTCGGTGACGGTCACGCCGGTGCCGTCCGCGCGGGTGTTCCAGCCCAGGAAGTCATAGCCCTCCCGGGTGGGCACGGGCAGCGGCGTGGGCGCGTTGCCGTAACGGACCTGCATGGGCGACGCGGTCCCGGCGGGGAGCTGGCCCTCGCCCGCGTCGAAGGTCACATAGACGAACTCCGGCACAACCTGCCGCCACTGGGCGTACAGCGTCATGTCGGCGGTCAGGGGCATCCCGTCGGTGACGATCACGCCGGTGCCGTCCACTCGGGTGTTCCAGCCCATGAAGTCGTAGCCGTTCCACACGGGCACCGGCAGCGCCGCGGCCTTGCCGCTCTCCACCCGCATGGGGGTCACGGCCCCGGCGGGGAGCTGTCCGCCGCCCACGTCGAGGGTCACGTTGATATATTTGATCTGCGCCTTCCACTGGGCGTAGACCGTGATGTTCCGGGTCACGGCGGTCCGGTTGGTAAAGACCGCGCCCGAGCCGTTCCGGGCGGTGTTCCACTGGACGAAGTCGTAGTCCCTCCGGCTGGCGGTGGGCAGCGTGCCGACGGCTTTGCCGTTCTCCACGGTGACACGGTCGAAGGTGATGGCATCGCCGCCGTTGCGGTCGAAGGTCACCGTCCAGTTGACCGCCTTCTTCTCCATGGAGATGCTGAGGCTCCTGGAGCGCGTGGAATCGCTGAGGGTGAAGGAGACCTCCTTCGATCTATAATCGGTCTTGGAGAGCCGCAGTGTATACCGGCCCACGTCGAGGGTGCTGATGCTGAACCGGCCCCGGGAGTCGGTGCTGGCCCGCTTGACGACCCCGCCCGTGCGGTCCGACACGCACTGGATGGACACGCCGGAGATGGGCTGCCGGGTGGCGGCGTCGTAGACGGTGCCGGAGCACTTGCCCTTGAGGGTCAGCACGTAGCGCAGTCGCTTGGTGCTGCCGCTGGCCCGCTCGGTGCTGGACGCGCTGTAATAGCCGCTGGCCGAGACGCTGACCCGGATGGTCCCCCGCGGCACGGTGGTGACGTAGCGCCCGCTGCTGGAGCTGTACCGCGCCGTGTGGCTGGTGCCGTTTTTGTCGCGAACCTTGACGCTGGCGTTCCGCAGGGTCTTGCCGTCGCCGTTGACCACTGCGATCTCCACCTTGGTGGTGGGCGTCTTGGGCTGGACGGGCTTCGGGGCGTTGTTGATGATGGTCTGCTCGTTGATGATGATGATGACCGTGTTGTTCTCGTTGACCTGGATGTTCACGTTGCCGCCGAAGCGGTCCATGTCCAGCCACATGGCGGGCCGGACGCCCAGGGTGCCGTTGGTCTGGGCGGCGTAGTTGCCGGTGCAGTCGCCGTCGGCCTGCACGCTGGCGGCCTTGTTCGTGGCGTCCGCGGGCGTGCGCAGCCACCAGGCGCTGCGGCCGGTGAAGAAGTCGGC
>JAFUWR010000026.1 GCA_017471125.1 Clostridia bacterium
GACCTCTCAGTCACGCTTCGCGTGCCAGCTCCCCTGAAAGGGGAGCCAAGGCTGCCGCGCATAATCGTAACCCCCTTGCCTCCCCTGTCAGGGGAGGTGGCATTTGCAAAGCAAATGACGGAGAGGTCGTCCTCTCTAATCCCTATTCCCTAATCCCTAATCCCTTCGCTCAATGCGCCCAATTATACGCCTTGACGATGCTCTTCTGGTGCTCCTCATTGACGGTATCGGTGCCGTGGGTCTTGCTGCCGACCATATGCAGGCAGAACTGGCCGGGGTAATCGTTGTTGGAGATGGTCTGGTCGCCGTGGGGCTTGGTATTGATGGCGCAGGCCACGAACTTGCCGTCGGCGTAGAGGATGACGGGGATGGAGTCCCAGGAGAAGGACCCGCCCGCGATCTTTTTCAGCTTCGCGGTATCGGTCTTGGTGGCGGGCTCGCAGTCGGCGTGGTTAGAGCCGCCCATGCGCTTGATGTGCACGGTGATGCCGCTGTGGATGTCGTAGATATAGCCGTAGTGCCCCTTCTTGAGCACGTTGCTGCCGCCGTCGAACCAGTTCATCTTGACCACCTTGGACTTCCAGGAGGTGGAGGAAGAGGAGGACGAGGACGACGAAGAAGAAGAAGATGACGAGCTCGTCGACACCTTCGAGGACGACAGGTACTTCGCCTCGATGTAGGCCGTGGCCGACCCGGACTCGTTCTGCACCCGGCAGTAGTCGCCGTCGGTGGCCACCACGTAGACCTTGGTGTTCACCTTCACCGACTTCTTGCTGGAGGAGTGGGAGGCGCTGGCGTACACGTAGGTGTCTTTGTTGACGTAGGCGCTGGTGCGGTGGGCGGCGTCCAGGTACTTCACCTGCACGTAGCCGGTGACGCCCTTGTAGGTCACCTTGCCCCAGCCGTCGTCGGTGCCGGACAGCTCCATCTTCGTGCCCTTGCTGACGGACACGCTGTCGCTGGACTTGGACGCCGAGCGGTAAAATTTGGTGTCCGCGTTCAGCTTCACGCTGGTGGACGCCAGGGCGCTCGCCGCCAACAGCAATACGCAGATCAGGCACAGCAGCTTCTTATACAGACTATACACAGTGGTCGCCTCCCATGATGTCGCCACGATTTTGACAAAATTCGCCACAAATCCGACAAAAATATTACTTAATTTCTACATCTGCCCCTATTGTATCACATTTTTGTAAAAATGTCCAATAAATATGAAATAAAATCCCGTTTCGACACGGAATTATCTAAATATTTAACGCGACGTGTTGAAGTTTGGGCGGGAATAGGGTAATATAGAAATGTACGTGGTTCATTCCCCATTCCCAATTCCCCATTCCCCATTGAATCGACAGGAGGCAGAGCATGGAACGCAACAACGCATGGAAGACCTACGACAACGAACAGCTTGAGGCGGTGGAAGCGCTGGCGAAGCGCTACCGGGCCTTTTTGGACGCGGGCAAGACGGAGCGCGAGTGCGTGCGCGAGGCGGTGAAGCGGGCGGAGGCCCGGGGCTTCGCGCCGATGGCGTCGGTGACCAGCGCCAAGCCGGGGGACCGGCTCTATGTCAACTGGATGGGCAAGGCGCTGATGCTGTTCATCGTGGGGGAAAAGCCCCTCTCGGACGGCGCGAACATCGTGGGCGCGCACATCGACTCCCCCCGCCTGGACGTGAAGCAGAATCCGCTTTACGAGGACACGGGCATCGCCTATCTGGACACCCACTACTACGGCGGCATCAAGAAGTACCAGTGGGTGACCCTGCCGCTGGCGATCCACGGCGTGGTGGCGAAGGTGGACGGCAGCGTCATCGAGCTGTCCATCGGCGAGGACCCGGACGACCCGGTGGTGGGCGTGTCCGACCTGCTGCCCCACCTGGCCCAGGACCAGATGACCAAGAAGGCGTCGCTGGTCATCGAGGGCGACATGCTGAACGTGATCGTGGGCGACCGCCCCCTGCCCGACGGCGAGGAGAAGGAGAAGGAGCCGGTCAAGAAGGCCATCCTCAAGCTGATCGAGGAGAAGTACGGCTTCGAGGAGGAGGACTTCCTGTCCGCGGAGCTGGAGATCGTGCCCGCGGGCAAGGCCCGGGACTTCGGCCTGGACCGCAGCATGATCATGGGCTACGGCCACGACGACCGGGTCTGCGCCTACGCCGCGCTGGAGGCCCTGTTCGACCAGACCGAGGTCCCCGCCCGCACCTGCGTGTGCCTGCTGTCCGACAAGGAGGAGATCGGCTCCGTGGGCGCCACCGGCATGCAGGCCCGGTACTTTGAAAACGCCATGGCCGAGCTGATGGCCCTGACCGGCGACTACTCCGAATTGAAGCTGCGCCGGGCGCTGGCCAACTGCCGCATGCTGTCCTGCGACGTGTCCGCCGCCTTCGACCCCAACTTCGCCGGCGTCTTTGAGAAGAAGAACGCCGCCTACCTGGGTCGCGGCGTGTGCTTCAACAAGTTCACCGGCAGCCGCGGCAAGTACGATTCCAACGACGCCAACGCCGAGTTCATCGCCGCCCTGCGCAACCTCTTCGACACGGCCGGGGTCAACTTCCAGACCGCCGAGCTGGGCAAGGTGGACATCGGCGGCGGCGGCACCATCGCCTATATCTGCGCCCTCTACGGCATGGAGGTCATCGACTCCGGCGTGCCCGTGCTGTCCATGCACGCGCCCTGGGAGATCATCGACAAGGCCGACCTCTACGAGTCCGTCCGCGCCTACGCCGCGTTCATGGACGCGAAATAAAATACGGAAAATCAAGGGAATTTGAACTTGACATACCAAAACCGTAGGCGTATAATATTTTTACAGAAGAAAGGGGTGTTATCATGGGAGCATCGTATGTGAGTGAGATCGTGGAGATCGACAACATGAATGCCCGCGCCTTTGACACTTGCTGGTGCGACGACGATTGCGAGTGCGACGCCTGCGATATCGACGACGATGAATGATGTCAGGACGACGGTCCGTTCGTAGACCATCGCGATCATGGCGGGTCGCCGGGCGTTTCCCGGCGGCCTGTCCGAATCCACATTGCTGTGCCGGTAATGTGGATTTCTTTTCAATGCGCACGCTCCAAAACACCGGGAGAGGTCAAAAATGGATGTAGTAAGGTTCAAAAACGCATTCCTGATCCCGTCGGAAAAGCCGGGCAGGTATATCTTCTATGCGCCGCTTCGCAACCAGCTTTTCTGGCTCAGCGAAGACGCCGCCCAGGTCTTGCGGGACCACCTGGAAGAGGGCGCGCCCATCCCCGAGCGCTATCGGTTATTGCAGGATCGCATAGACGCGGTCCTCGCGAAGGAGGAGCAGGGCGTCCGTCCATCGACGATGGCCAACCGGAACCGCCTGGTGATCCTGCTGTCCCAAATATGCAATCTGGCTTGCCCGTATTGCTTTGCCCACGAGGCACATTCCAACGAGATCATCGACAGGGACACGCTCTCCGCGGCGATACGATATGTGCTCGCAGAGAACCAGTCGGCGCAGAAGCGATTCATCTTCTTGGGGGGCGGCGAGCCGACCGCGACGTGGGAGCTGTTGACATGGGCCGTAGACTATATCCGCGAGCAGTCCGACGGGCAGAGATGCAAGATCTCGGTCGTGTCGAACGGGACCCTGCTGACCGAAAGCAGGATCCTGTGGCTGAAAGAGCACAAGGTCCACGTGGGCCTGTCCTTTGACATCCTTCCGGATGTGCAGAACAGGCAGCGCCCGTTCCCGGATAAGCGCAAGCACAGCTATGACAAGGTGGCCGCCGCCCTTGAGCTCCTCCTGGCCAATGGCATGAATCCCTCGGTCAGATCCACGATCACGCCGGACTGCGTCACCCGGATGCCTGAAATGATCGAGCATCTGCACGCGCATTTTCCCGGCGTCAGGGGCATGACCTTTGAGCAGG
Organism: Clostridia bacterium; assembly: GCA_017471125.1. Classification (GTDB taxonomy): domain Bacteria; phylum Bacillota; class Clostridia; order Christensenellales; family Aristaeellaceae; genus UBA2862. The sequence continues at coordinate 3,899 of JAFUWR010000026.1, forward strand.
TCTCGCAGGACGGGCTGGAAAAGACGGATTATTACGATCTGTTCTTTGACAGCTTCTTCAAGGCCCGGGAGATCGCGGAGCGATACGGGATACATCTCAGGAATTCGACGACCACCTCCGTCCTGTTTCCAAAGGAAAGGGCGTGCAGCGGCGAGCTTTGCCTCACGCCCACGGGATCACTGGTCGCCTGTCATCGGGCCTCCTCGGTGAGGGACCCCTTGTATGACAGATTCCTGCTGGGAAGCGTGGACACCGCGGTCCATATCGATCCCGAAAGATTTGAGCGCGTCGTGTCGTTCTCAAATGAGAAGCGCGAAGCGTGCAAAACGTGCTTCGCATTTTGGAATTGCGCCGGCTCATGCCCCAACAATCGGACCGCTTACAGCGAAGCCCAGTTTGAAGCGCTCTGCCGATTCACCCAAAGAATGATACGGCACGAGCTCGAAACCGCCCTGGATCGCGCTTCCAAGGGGTGACCGACGCCAACACAGGGGGA
>JAFUWR010000249.1 GCA_017471125.1 Clostridia bacterium
CATGGCGGACCAGATGTTGATGTCGCCGCCATAGTTGTTCATCGCCGCGCGGTAGCCCTCCAGCGTGGGGTGCTTGGGGATGAGGCCGATGGAGGTGAATATCTCCACGTTGTCCTTGAAGGTCGCGCCCAGCATCCACAGAAGCGGGTACACCATCAGGATGCCCACGGCGATCAGCACGATGTAGCGCATGGCGGAGGACATGGCGTGCCGCCGCTGGACGGTGCTGCGCCGGTAGATGGCCCGGTAGGCCACGACGATCAGCACGATGACGCCCACCAGCAGGAAGAGGTTGCGGTTTTGCGCCAGCGCGCCCGCGGCGCCCGACGAAGCCGTGAGGGTGCCCGCAAGGCCCAGGCCCGTGAGCGCGAGGCCGATGATGAGGAAAACGGTGCCGACGGTCGTCATCAGTTGTCTCCCCTTTCATCGGAATAGTAGACCCACTTGTTCTGGGTGCGGAAGGAGATCAGCGTCAGCACCATCACGATGACGAACATGATCCAGGCCATCGCCGAGGACATGCCCACGTTGTACTCCGAGAAGGCGGAGTTGTACACGATCAATGAGATCAGCGTGGTGGCGTTTCGCGGTCCGCCCTGCGTGATGATGTAGGGGCCGTTGAACTCCTGGAACGCCTGCACGAGCTGGGTGACCAGGTTGTAGAAGATGACGGGCGAGATCAGCGGCAGGGTGATCTTCACGAACTGCCGGGCGTTGGTGGCCCCGTCGATGGAGGCGGCCTCGTACAGGTCCTCCGGCACGCCCTTCAGCGCCGCCAGGAAGAGCACCATCGGCGAGCCGAACTGCCACACGCGCAGCAGGCAGATGATGACTAGCGCCCAGGTCTTGTCCGCCAGGAAGTTGATGTTCTGGACGCCCAGGATCGTGAGGATGCGGTTCACCACGCCGTCGTTTTTGAACATGGCGCGCCACAGCACCGCGATGGCCATGCTGCCGCCCAGGATGGACGGGATGTAATAGGCCGTGCGGAACAGGCCCACGCCCCGGAGCTTGAAGTTCAGGATGTAGGCGATGAACAGCGCGAAGATCAGCTTCAGCGGCACCGTCATGAAGGCGTAGATGAACGTCACCCGCAGGGCGCGGAGGTTCTTGGTGGTGGTGAACGCCTCCACGTAGTTGCGAAGGCCGATCCAGCTCCCGCCCTTGAACAGGTTCCAGTCGGTGAAGCTGTAATACAGCGAGGAAATAAAAGGATAGGCCTTGAACACCAAAAAGCCGATCAGCCAGGGCAGGATGAGGACGAACCCCCAGTAGCCCTGGTCCAGCCTGGAGCGCCTGCGCGTCTTGAGGTCCTGCATGCGTTTTACCCTCCCAGTCGTGTCGTTCAAACAATGACCGAAGCGGAACGCTCCGCTTCGGCCATCGTAGGGTCGCGTCGGTTACTTGGAAAGCACGGCGTTGATGCCGTCGGCCAGCACCTGCGCGGCCTCCTCCACGGAGTAATCCTCATAGGACAGGCCGTCGAACACGTCCTGATACACGCCGTCGGTGTTCTTCAGCGCGCCGTCCTCGAAGGTGGGATCCAGCGGGAAGGAGCACCAGGCCAGGATCTTGGCGTTGGCTTCGGCCACGGTGGGGTCGATCAGCCCTTCCGCGGTGCACAGCTCCAGGCCCTTGGCGGAGGCGGGGATGCCGTACTCGCTCTTCTTGGCGCGGATGCCCTCGTCCTGGTTGCTCAGGAAGTCGATCAGCTTGGCGGCCAGCTCGACGTTTTGGGAGTTCTTGCTGATGGCGAAGGCGTGGGCCACCTTGGTGAAGCCGCCCTGATACTCGCCCAGGTCGGTCAGCTCCTCGCCGACCACGAACTCCTGGCCCTCGGCCAGCGCGTTCTGGCACTTGGAGGCGGAGGTGTCCCACTCCCAGACGCCCGCGTACTTGCCGGTGATCCACTTGTCATTCTTGTCAAGGCTGTCCGCGCCGTCGCCGGCCAGGGTGGCCGCGGTGGGGATGGCGTGGGCGTCCTCCAGATCCTGGATAAGCTGGATGCCCTCGGCGATCTCCTCGACGCTGTAATTCAGCGCGCCGTCCTCGACCCAGGCCTTGCCGTACTTGCTCTCCAGCATGTAGACCATCAGGATCATCTTGTCATAGGCGCCCAGGGCCAGCGGATAGTAGCCGTCGCCGAGCTTCTCCTGGAAGATCTGGCCGGCCTCGATCAGGCCCGCGAAGGTGGTCGGGAATTCGATGCCCGCCTGGTCGAAGGTGGTCTTGTTCCAGTAGAAGATGCGGCCGGTCAGCGCGTTCGGCACGGCCAGCAGCTTGCCGTTGACGGTGCAGGCGCTCAGCATGGCGTCGCTCCACTGGGACAGGTCGATGACGTCGGCGACCTCGTTCAGGTCCAGGAAGTAGGACTCGCCGCTGCCGTCCACGAAGGAGAACAGCCAGTTCCAGTTCACCATGTCCACGTCCTCGGCGTTGCCGGCGGTGAACGCCTGGGCCATGGTCTCCTCCCAGCCGGACCAGGCGGCGTAGTGGGTCTTGACGGTGGCGCCCTCGGCGGCCTCAAAGGCGGCGACGGCGGCCTGGGTGGCCTCGTGGCGGGAATCTCCGCCCCACCAGGAGAAGCTGATCTCGTCGGCAACGGCGACGGCGGCGCAGGACAGCGCCAGCGACAGGCACAGGATGACAGCCAGCAGTTTCTTCATGTGAAATACATCTCCTCATTGATTATTCCGGTCGCCCGGATAAAGGGCGCTTCGCCCTTTTGTTCCAACGGTTTTCGCGCAAACGATTTCTTCTGTTATCATAACAAAACCTAAACAGACTGTCAAGTCATTTTTGGGCGATTTCGGGGACATTTTTATGCGTTTATCGAGCTGACCGATGGACTTCCTCCACGGCCTCGGCCTCCAACGCCTCCCCCGCCGCGCCCGACAGCCGGACGCCCTCGAGCGTGAGCCGCTTGACGTACTTCGCCACGACGCCCCTCCGCAGGCAGGACTCGACGCCGTCGGCCATGACGGGGATCATCGGCGCGGCGTCCCGGGCGAAGGCGAAGTCGCAGTCCTTGAGCGCGATTTCCTCCACCGGCTGCTCCGGCAGGCCCAGGATGTAGGCGGCGCAGGCCGCGCAATCCGTGGCCTTAACGCGCTCGAAGGCCACGCGCCCCACCCGGGGCGTGGTGGCGTCCACGGGCCGCTTCATACGGCTCTGCACCCAGTCGGCGTGGCCGTCGGGGTCGCAGAAATAGAGGCAGTTCACCGTCAGCGGTGCCTTCACCCCCTCCATGACCACGTCCTCGAAGCGGATGTCATCGACGACCCCGGCCTCTCCCCTGCCCCGGCGGGTCTTGACGCGAAGCCCCCGGTCGTTGCCCCGCATCAGGCAGCTGCGCACGCGCACGTCCCGCACGCCGCCCGCCATCTCGCTGCCCACGGTGACCCCGCCGTGGCCGTCCAGCATGGCGCACCAGGCGATGTCGATGTCCTCGGAGGGGCGGCGGTACTTCCTGCCCATGTAGAGCTTGCCGGACTTGATGGCCACGCAGTCGTCGCCCACGGAGAAGCGCGCGCCGTACACCCGCACGCCGCGGCAGCTCTCCGGGTCGAAGCCGTCGGTGTTGGGGCTGTCGGCGGGGGCCTGCACGTCGATGTCGATGAAGGCCAGGTCCTCCGAGAACAGGGGGTGGATGTTCCAGGACGGGCTGTTCCTGAACCGAAGCCCCTGCACGGTGATAGCCTTGCAGTCCCGCAGGAACAGCAGCCGCCCGCGGTACGCGCCGACCTTCTCCTTGGGATGGAGCCACCAGTCCCCCGCCTGGGCGCGGCCGTCGAGGGTGCCCTCGCCGATCAGCCTCACGTCCTCCACGCCGACGCCGTTCAGCAGCGCGGCGAAGCTGTCCAGCGGGTTCCCCTCCCAGCTCCCGATCAATACCTCGCCCGCGGCGTTGTTCGCGGGGGTCATCCCCGGCAGGATGGGAAAGCGGGCGCGGTCGGTCAGCAGCGAAAGCGTCGCGTCGCCCTTGACCTCCACGGTGATGTGGCTCTTCAAAAACAGCGGCCCGGTGCGGAAGTCGCCCCGCTCGATCACCACGCGCCCGCCCGCCGGACAGCAGAGGATGGCCGCCTGGAGCGCGGCGGTGTCGTCGTGGACGCCGTCGCCCGCCGCGCCGAAGCGCCGAACGTCCATCGCGCAGACCTCGGGCGCGGTGTGGAAGGCGAACGCCTCCTCGACGCCGCCGCGCCGCGCGACGAGGGTATAGTCGGTGTCGGGCTTCAAGTCGTAGAGCGTGACCACCGAACGGTCCTCCCCGCCCAGCGCCCTGCCGTTCAGGTAGAGCGCCGAGCGCTCCCGGGCATGATAGTGCCCGGCCTCGTCCAACAGCGCGGCGCAGCTTCGCGCCGACACGAACAGCGGCCTCATGCCTGCGCCCGCCTGTACTCGGCCAGCGCCATCATCCACGGGCCCACGCCCTTGGCGTCGTCCGCCACCCTGGGCTCGCTGAGGTAGTAGGCCACGCTGCCGTCCCGCTGCGCGCCGGGGCCGAGGCCCGCCACCTTGCAGATGTCGTTGAGGCGCCAGTCGCCGTTCTCATCCTGCTTCAGCTTCAGCGCCGTCAGGTTCTCAAAGGCGCTCACGGCGTCCGCCCGCCAGGTCTCTGAATCGAGGATGCCCAGCCGCACGCCCTTCAAGATGGCGTACACGGCCATCGCGCTGCCGGAGGTCTCGATGTAGTTGCCCTCCACGTCCGCCCGGTCGATCACCTGATACCACAGCCCGCTCTCCGGGTCGCGCCACTTCGCGATGCCGGCCACGGCCTCCACGAACAGGTCCCGCAGCGCCCGCCAGTGCTCGTAGAGCTGCTCGTCCATCAGCTCAAGGCAGTCCGCTAAGGCCATCAGGTACCAGCCCATGCTCCTGAGCCAGAAGTTCGCGCTCTTGCCGGTCTCCGGATTTGCCCAGGGCTGCTGTCTGGCCACGTCGCAGGCGTGGACGTACAGCCCCTTCTCCGGCACGTAGAGGTACCGCTTCACGTTCTCGAACTGCCTTACCACGTCCGCAGCCTCCCGCTTGCCGCCGAAGCGCATGTCGTACTCCACCCGGAAGGGCTGGGCCATGTACAGGCCGTCCAGCCAGATCTGCTCCGGGTAGATCTCCTTGTGCCAGAAGTTGCCGCAGGCGCAGCGGGGGTGGGTCTTGAGGCGCTCGACGTGGAAGTCCGCGGCCTTCCTGTACCGCGCGTCCCCCGTCTCGTCCAGGGCGAAGAACAGCAGCTTGCCGCAGTTGATGGAGTCGATGTTGTACTTGTCCAGCGGGAAGTTGGGGATGGAGCCGTCGGGCGTCACGAATTTCTCCATGTATCTCAACACGAAGTCCCGGCAGGCCGCGTTGCCGGTGGCCCGGTACAGGTCCGCGCAGCCCTTGAGCACGCAGCCGTCCTCGTAGTTCCAGTAGTGCTTGTAGGGCTGGTAATCCTTCAAATAACGCTCGATGAATCCGTTCACGCCGTCCAATGCGCACACCTCCGTATGTCCTTTCGTATCGTCGATGGGATCCCATCCGGCCAGCACCGCCGCCGGTGTGATCCGCCGCGCTTCCTCGTCCGTCAGCCGCCCCTGCCGGGGATGCCGCCCTCGCAGATCCGCGCCGTCCCCCACGGAGCGCCACTCCGCCAGCCGCGGCGTCACCACCCGGTCCTCGTCCCAGTCCATGAAGCCCAGCGGGCTGACGCAGGCGTCCATCTCACATTCCAGAAACGCCGTCCGCGCGAACCTGCGCCAGGGCCGGCCCAGGTACGCCGTGCCGGGTTCACATTCGCCGGTGAGATGGCAGCGGCGGAACGCCATGCCGTGGGGCTGGGCCTCGGGCGTATTGGCCGCGGTGTACCAGCCGCCCCGGGCGTTCATGACCAGCGCGCAGCCCTCGAACCAGCAGCGGTAGGGGCCGAAGATGAAGTCCACGTCGCCCCGGATGCGGCAGTTGACGAACGCCTGCCGGCTGCGGGTGGGCGGGCAGTCGCCCACGAAGGGCGCCACCTCCGCGTCGGTGGCATAGGGCGCGATGTCCCGAAGCACCTTCTCCATCAGCGGGCCGCAGAACAGCGTGTCCTGGTGGGCCTCCAGGCGGCAGTTCCGCCAGAGGCCCCTGTCCCCCGCCGCGTACACCGCCACCGCCTGGCCCACCAGCCGCCCGTCCCCGGCGTCGTTGCGCACGGTCAGGTTTTCCACGGTCACGTCTGGCGCGGCGGTCAGCAGCGTGAAGGAGAGGAAGGTGCCCCGCGCCGCGCCGTCGGGATTTAGCTGCTTAGCGTGGGCATCGTGGACGAGCACCACCCCGTCCCGCGATTCGCCCACCAGACGCACCCTCGGCTTGTTCACGACCACCCGGCCCCGGTACTCGCCGTCTTTGATGTAGATCTCCCGGACCGCGTCCGCCTGCTCGGACAGCGCGTCGACGGCCTCCTGCACGGTGGCGAAGTCGCCGCCGCGCTTCGCGACGATCAGTCTCATTTTATTCCCTCCAGGTAGAGCCGCGCGGCCTCGGCGCTCGACGGCTCGGTGTTCTCAAGCGTCATCGGCAGCGCCCGCCGCCGCGCCAGCGCCAGCAGGTCATCGTAGCGCATGCGCCCCTGCCCGCAGGCCACGGGCCTGGGCCGGGGCTCGCCGGGGGCCTCGACGTAGTCCTTCATGTGCAGCACGGCCACCCGGTCCCCCAGGCGGCGGATGGCCTCGGCGACGATGGCGTCGGCGCGGTCCACGTCGGCGCTCGCGATCAGGTTCACCGCGTCCAATATGATCCGCACGTGGTCGGACCGCAGCGCCTCCAGCATCCGCTCGGCCTTCTCCGGCGTTGAGACGACGTGGCTGCACACCGGCTCCACGGCGAGGACCGCGCCGACCTTCCCGGCATAGTCCGCCACGGGCTTCATCCCGCGCAGGAACAGTTGGAACGCTTCCTCGGAACGGGGGTCCCCCGCCCCGGCCAGGGGCGTCTCGGTGCCCACCACGCCCGCGCCGATCGCCGCCGCGAAGCGCAGGTGCGCCCGGTAGACCGCCTGCGTGCGTTCAAGCCGCGCCGCGTCGTCGTCCGCCAGCTTCAAATAGCAGCCCAGCACGGCGCAGTCCATGCCCCGGTCCGAAAACGCGGCCCGCACCCGCTGCGCCAGCGCCGCGTCCTCGAGCAGCCGCGGCGCGTCGGCCATCGAAAAGCCCTCCAGCGCCTTGTTCA